>JAYSVE010000495.1:0-1667 GCA_043718725.1 Methylibium sp. | reverse complement strand
CGGCGAGCCGGCACTGCGCGTCAGCAACGACCGCGAGTACTACAAGGGCGGCCAGGAGCAGTTGTGGAAACTGGCGCCGAACCAGCCGCCCGCGCTCTACACCGAACCCGAAGGCTGGAAGCCGCTGCAGATCTGGGGCATGGGCATTGCCAGCCACGACCTCGACGGCGACGGTTTCCCCGAGGTGTTCCTGACCAGCATGTCGGACAACAAACTCCAGACGCTGGAGGCCGGCGCGGCCCGTCCCAGCTACGTCGACACCGCCTACAAGCGCGGCGTCACCGCGCACCGGCCGTACATCGGCGGGGATATCCACCCGTCGACCGCCTGGCACGCCCAGTTCGCCGACCTCAACCAAGACGGCCTGACCGACCTGTTCATCGTCAAGGGCAACATCTCGGCGATGCCCGACTTCGCGACGCTGGACCCGAACAACCTGTTGTTGCAACAGCCCGACGGGCGCTTTGTCGAGGTCGGCCAGCAGGCCGGCATCAACAGCTTCAAACGCGGCCGCGGCGGCCTGCTGGTCGACCTGAACGGTGACGGCCTGCTGGACATGCTGGTCGTCAACCGCTGGGACAAGGCCCAGGTGTGGCGCAATGTCGGCGCCGGCACGGCCGACAAGCCGCTGACCATGGGCCACTGGCTGCAGGTGCGTCTGAGCCAGGCCGGCGCCAACGTCGACGCGGTCGGCGCCTGGGTCGAGGTCGACCTGGGCGGGCGCGTCGTCCGCCAGGAGCTGACGATCGGCGGCGGCCACGCCAGCGGTCACCTCGGCTGGATGCATTTCGGCCTGGGTGCGGCGACCCGCGTGAAGCTGCGCGTGCAGTGGCCGTTCGGCGCGTGGGGGCCCTGGCAGGAGATGGCGGCGGACGGCTTCTACAAGGTCGACAAAGAGCGCGGCGTCAGCGCCTGGAAGGCGCCATGAAGCGACTGAGCAAGCTCAGCCTGCCGGGCAGGCGTTTGGCAAGGCGCGCCTTGCTGGGGCTCGTCATGCTGGCGCCCTGGCCCGCGTCGGCACAGGCCGCCGCGCCCGGCCCGGCGCGCCCGGCCGGCGCCTACAGCGCGGCGGTTGCCACCGAATGGTTTGCGCTGGCCACGCAACTGACGCAGCAAACCCCGGGCTTCAGCCCGCCGGTGGCCGCGCGCGCGTTCGCCTACCTCGGGCTGGCGCTGTACGAGTCGGTCGTGCCCGGCATGGCGCAACACATCAGCCTGGCGGGCCAGCTCAACGAGTTGAGTTCGCTGCCCTGGGCCCAGCCCGACGAAGCGCTGCATTGGCCGACGGTGGCCAACGCGTCGCTGGCGCTGATGACGCGCATGATGTTCAGCAACGCCAGCGCCGAGAACAAGGCCCGCGTTGACCTGCTGGAGCGCAGCCTGCCATTGCAGTTCGGGCAGGATTTCGACCCCGCCTTCGTCACGGCCGAAGTCGGCAACCGATCGCAGACCTTCGGCAAGCTGATGGCCATGGCGCTGATGACCTGGGCGCGCACCGACGGCGGCCACGAGGCCTGGGGCCCGGCGCGCCGCACCCGCCAGCCCTATGTGCCGCCCAGCGGCGCCGGCCAGTGGTCGGCCACACCGCCGGCCTTTGCGCCGGCGCTGCTGCCGTGGTGGGGCGAGAACCGGCCGTTCGCGCTCAAGGCCGCGGGCGACTGCCCGGC
>JAYSVE010000494.1:0-1668 GCA_043718725.1 Methylibium sp. | reverse complement strand
GACTTCAACAGCAGGCCTGCGGCGCTGGACGCGATGGCGGCCTTGAACGACGCGACCAACCCCAACCTGCACCCGTTCTTGGGGGCCGGCGGCAAGCTGATCCTTTGGCACGGCAGCAACGATGCCGCGTTGAGCTACCGGGCGACGACCGACTACTACCACCAGGTTGTCGCGGCCGTGGGCGGCCAGGCCAACGCCGACCAGTTCGTGCGCTACTACATTGCGCCCGGCGTCAACCACTGCGCCGGCGGGCCGGGGGCCGACTCGGCCGACCTTCTGCGCGCGCTTGACAGGTGGGTCACAAAAGGCCACGCGCCGGGCACGCTCAAGGCGAAGCGAGTCGACGCGGTCACCGGCGAGACGGTGCTGTCGCGACCCCTGTGTGTGTACCCGGGCTACCCGCGCTACGACGGCAAGGGGAGCGTGAACTCGGCCCGGAACTACGTCTGCACCGAGCCCTGATCAATGCCTGTCCCCCAGGCGCCGCAGGGCCTGGGGGTCGTGGATCAGCAGCTCTCCGTAGGCCACGCTCAGCACGCCCAGGCGTTCGAGTTCGTGCAGCGCGCGGTTTGCGGTCGGGCGCGAGATGCCCGCAAGCTGCGCCACCTCTTCTTGCGACAGCGGCAGGCAGCGGGCGGTGCGCGGGTAGAGCCGCTGGTCGAACAGCTCGCCCAGGCAATGGGCCACGTGCTCGCCGGCCTCGCAAAAGCGCAGGTGCTCGCAGCGCTGAACAAATTGCCAAAGGCGCGCGTTGACCTGGTCCAGCAGGAAACGGTTGAAGGCGATGCTGCTGCCCAGCAACCACTCGAACGTGGCGCGCGGCAGCAGGCCGAGCGTGGTGGCTCGCGACGCAATCACATCGAAAGGCCAGCGCCCGCCGCGCAGCAGCGCGGTCTCGCCGAACCAGCCACCCCCGGTGATGCCCATCAGCGTGGTCTTGCGGCCGTCGGCCGCCGCAGCTTCGACCTTGACCATGCCGTCGACCACCACCATCCAGTGCTCCACCGGGTCGTCCTTCCAGGCCACGTGGCCGCCCGACACGAAGCTGCGCTCGTGCAGATCGCGTTCGACGCGCAACAGCTCGGTTTCGCTGAGGGATGCCGCGAACGAAGCGGCCCGAACCAGGCCCTTCAGGTTTGGTACCGGCGCGGGTTCGCGGTTCGGGCGGGGACGATGCATAGCCATCTGGCGCTCCCGGAGGCTGGCCGGCAAAGGAGGGTCCGGCAAGACCCGTGAACGCGCGCATCGCGCGCGAACACGGTGGCAAACAGATCCATCGTGCCGCGCTGGCCGCGCACTCGGCCCACCTGATTGCCGAGCCACCGATGGGCGCGCCGGGCCACCGTTGCGGTGGCCCGCACGCGCCCCAGGCCGACCGGTCAACCCGGTGCGGCTCCCTGGGTGCCGGTGTACACGGCATACAGCGACTGGCTCGCCGCCATGAAGAGCCGATTGCGCTTGGGCCCGCCGAAGCAGACGTTGCCGCAAACCTCGGGCAAGCGGATGCGCCCGATCAATTTGCCTTGTGGGTTCCAGACGGTGACGCCACTGAAGCCCACCGAGCGGCCGGCGTTGCTGGAGCACCAGAGGTTGCCGTCCACATCGGCCCGCACACCATCGGGCCCGCACTTCACGCCATCGACCATGAAGTCACTGAACAGCTTGCCG
>JAYSVE010000493.1:0-3893 GCA_043718725.1 Methylibium sp. | reverse complement strand
GCCTGACGCTGCTGCTGGCCGGCCGCGTGCTGATGGGCGTGGGTGCGATGTTCACGTCGGTGGCCGCCGGCATCGCCGTGGCGCTGGTGTCGCCGCAGCGCCGCGGGCGCGCGCTGTCGCTGGTGTTCCTGGGCATGAGCCTGAGCTATGTGGTGGGCCTGCCGCTGGGCGCATGGCTGGGCTTCAGGTTCGGCTGGCAATGGCCGATCGCGCTGATCGGTGGGCTGGCGCTGCTGAGTTGCGTCGGGCTGTATTTTCTTTGTCCCGACGACATCGCCGCCCCTGGGGCCAGTTTCAATGGCCTGGGGCGCCTGCTGAGCGACCGCACCATGCAATGGACGCTGAGCCTGACGCTGCTGTACTTCGTCGCGATCTTCCTGGTGTTCTCCTACATCGGCCCGGTGCTGCAGGCGCTGCTGCCCATGTCCAAGGAGCGCCTGTCATTCACGCTGAGCCTGTTTGGTGTGGCCGGCGTGATCGGCACCCTGCTGGGCGGCTGGGCGCAGGACCGCTTCGGCGCGCAGCGCACCCTGAAGCTCCAGCTCGCCATGCTGGGCGGCATGATGGCCCTGGTGCCGCTGACCCAAGGCAACTATGCGCTGATGGTGCTGGTCTTCATGGTCTGGGGCATCGCGGGCTTTGGCATGATGGCGCCGCAGCAGTCGCGCCTGGCCGCGCTGGCGCCCGCGCAGGCGCCGCTGCTGCTGTCGCTCAATGCATCGATGCTCTACATCGGCACAGCGCTGGGCGCGGCGGTGGGCGGGGCGGCGGCGGGCATCGTGCCGTTCAGCCACCTGGCCTGGGTCGGCGTGCCGTTTGCGCTGGCGGGGCTGGGCACTCTGTGGATGAGTGGCGGGAAACCCCGGGTTCTCAAAACGACCTGATGCCGGTGGACGGGTAGAATCCCGCATCAGCTCAGACTTCAGTCACTGCGCTGCCGTCATCCCTGACGCGAATCCCTGGGGCCTTTTTCCCGATTCGGCCCGACACCCCTTCTGCCTGCGACTGGCGCTCGGCACATCCGAGCGACAGGCCGATCCTCTCTTTGGAAACCCCATGTCTTTTGACACTCTCGGCCTGGCCGAGCCGCTGCTGCGTGCCGTGCACGAACAGGGCTACACCGTCCCCACCCCCATCCAGGCGCAGGCCATTCCGGCCGTGCTCTCGGGCGGCGACGTGATGGGCGGCGCGCAGACCGGCACCGGCAAGACCGCCGGCTTCGTGCTGCCGATGCTGCACCGCCTGATGGCCAACCCGGCGGTGCGCGACATGCGCGGCCGTTTGCCGATCCGCGCGCTGATCCTCACCCCCACCCGCGAGCTCGCCGCGCAAGTCGAAGAAAGCGTGCGTCTGTACGGCAAGCACGCCAGGCTCACCAGCATGGTGATGTTCGGCGGCGTCGGCATGCAGCCGCAGATCGACAAGCTCAAGCGCGGCGTCGACATCCTCGTGGCCACCCCCGGCCGCCTGCTCGACCACCACCAGCAGCGCACGCTGGACCTGAGCCATGTGCAGATCTTCGTGCTCGATGAAGCCGACCGCATGCTCGACATGGGCTTCATCCACGACATCAAGAAGGTGTTGGCGGTGCTGCCGGCACAAAAGCAAAGCCTGCTGTTCAGTGCCACCTTCAGCGACGAGATCAAGGCGCTGGCCGACCGCTTGCTGAACAAGCCGGTGCTCATTGAAGTGGCGCGGCGCAACCAGACCGCCGACACCATCGCGCAAAAGGTCCACCCGGTGGGCCGCGAGATGAAGAAGGACCTGCTGTGCCACCTGATCCAGCAAAACGACTGGCACCAGGTGCTGGTGTTCACGCGCATGAAGAGCGGCGCCAACAAGCTGGTGGAGCATTTGCTCAAGCAGAACATCACCGCGATGGCGATCCACGGCAACAAGAGCCAGAGCGCGCGCACCAAGGCGCTGGCCGACTTCAAGGCCGGTGAGTTGACCGTGCTGGTGGCCACAGACATCGCCGCGCGCGGCATCGACATCGACATGCTGCCGCACGTGGTGAACTACGAGCTGCCCAACGTGCCCGAAGACTATGTGCACCGCATCGGCCGCACCGGCCGCGCCGGCGCGCAGGGTGAGGCGGTGTCGCTGGTGTGCGTGGACGAAAACGGTTTCCTGCGCGACATCGAGCGCCTGATCAAGCGTGAAATCCCCAAAGAAACCGTCCCCGGCTTCGAGCCCCACGCCAGCGAGAAGCCCGAGCCCATCGTGCTCGGCCGCATGGTGATCGGCGAAGGCGCTTCACGCGGCGGTCACCGCCACCACAGCCCTGGCCACGGTGGCGGCGGTGGCTACGGCGGTGGTGGTGGCCGCGGTCGCAACGACGGCCGCTCCAGCCCGCAGGCGCGAAGCGCGGCGGCGCCGCGCGCGCCCACTCGGGACGCCCAAGGCCAGCCGCCGCCGCGCCCCCAGGGCCCGCGCCCCGAAGGTCAGCGCAGCGGCCGGCCCCCGGCCAGGTTGACCCAACCGAAGCGCTGAGCGATCCGCCCGACCGCGGGGTCGGCGTGAAGCGCGTTGCGCCCCCGGGGGTCGGCTGGAGCACGGCGGCTCGATTGCGGCTCGCCGTTTGCCGCAGCCGGGCCGAACCGTGGCCAGCCCGTGAATTCGTGCGCTGGGTCCGTACAAACGTTTACCTCGGCCCTTGGCCTGAAGGTACAGTGCCCGCATGCCGAGCGCCCTTCAGCCTTCAAGAATAGCCTTGCTCGCCGGCGCCACGGGCCTGATCGGCCGGGCGCTGATGGCGCTGCTGCTGAACAGCGGCCGGTATGAGCGGGTGCATGTGTTGTTGCGTCGCCCGCTCGCCGAATTTGCCGGCAACCCGAAACTGCGCACTCACGTCGTCGACTTTGCCGCGCTGCCACAGCCCTTGCCCAAGGTCGACGACGTCTATATCGCGCTCGGCACGACGATCAAGCTGGCCGGCTCTGAAGCCGCCTTCCGCCAGGTTGATTTCGACTTCGTCGTGAACACGGCCAAGGCTGCCAGTGCCGCCGGCGCGCGGCGCCTGGCCGTCGTTTCCGCGCTCGGTGCCGATGCCCTTGGGCGGAGGTTCTACAACCGGGTCAAGGGCGACATGCAGGAGGCCCTGAGCCGGCTCGGTTTCGAATCCTTGAACATCGCCCAGCCGTCGCTGCTGTTGGGCGACCGCGCCGCGCTGGGCCAGCCGGTGCGCGCCGGCGAGGTCTGGGCCACGCGCCTGCTGGCGCCGGTGCTGGGCTGGCTGCCGGCCAGCGTGCGGCCGATTCAGGCAGCGGCGGTGGCCCAGGCGATGCTGAGTGCCAATCTGGCGGCCCGCCCGGGCCTTCGGCTGTTGCGTTCGGCCGAGATGCAGCGCGCGGCCGAAGGCGCCTGATGCCGTCGCACGGGCGGGTGCCGCTTGATGGCAGGCCATGAAAGAGGACGAGTCCAGTGATCCAGCCTTCCAGTGACGATCCCATGGCGCAACGCCCGACCACCGGCACCGGCTCGCGCCGGTTCGACCCGGCGGGCCTGAAACTGGCGGCCGTGTGGACCCTGGGGTTGGCTGTGGTGCTGCTGCTGGCCGGCTGGTGGCTGCCCGAACCGTGGCGACCGGCTTGGGCCAGGCAGCGCCCGCTGGCCTTCGTCATGCTGGGCATCGGCGCCCTGCTGATGTGGCTGCACGCCCGACGCGGTGAGGAGCAGCGCCGCAAGGAGGTGCTGTCGACCCTGACCCACAGTTCGTTGACGGCCTACGAATTCGCGCCCGCGACGATGTTCATGGAGGAGTCGCCGGCGCTGGTCCGGACCCAGCCGATTTTTGTCGCCAAGGACGCATCGAACCTGGCGCCGTCGTCGATCCCGCCAGCCGAGGACCGGATCGAATCCGTGCCCGTGCCGGTGCCGGCGCTGCCCGACGC
>JAYSVE010000492.1:0-3894 GCA_043718725.1 Methylibium sp. | reverse complement strand
TGATGAGCGGTGGCGCCGATGCGATCGCTGGCGCCGTGGAGCGCATGCACCGCAAGCTGCTGGCGCATGCCGGCCAGGCGCCGGTGCTGTTGATGACGGGCGGCGCGGCGGTCAAGCTGGCCCCGATCACCGACCTGGCGTTCGAGACCGTGGACACGCTGATCTTCGAAGGCCTGCTGAACCTGCAATCGCGCCGCCTGGCGCTTTGATCTGCGCCGCTGGATCGGGCACCCGGTTCGCCTTGACGCGCCGCTGCCCCGGCGGCGGCGAACTCAAAGGATGTAGCGCGACAGGTCTTCGTTCAGTGCCAGCTCGCCGAGCTTGGCGTTCACCATGTCGGCATCGAGCAGCACGGTCTGGCCGCTGCGATTGGGGGCGTCGAAGCTGACCTCGTCGAGCAGACGTTCCATCACCGTGGACAGGCGCCGGGCGCCGATGTTCTCGGTGCGCTCGTTCACATCGAAAGCGATTTGCGCGAGGCGCCGGATGGCCTGGGGTTTGAACTCCAAGGTGACGCCTTCGGTGGCCAGCAAGGCGCGGTACTGCTTGACCAGGCTGGCGTGGGTTTGGGTCAGGATCGCCTCGAAGTCGTCCACGCCCAGTGACCCCAGCTCGACCCGAATCGGGAAGCGCCCCTGAAGCTCGGGGATCAGGTCGCTCGGTTTGCTCATGTGGAAGGCGCCCGACGCGATGAACAGGATGTGGTCGGTCTTGACCATGCCGTACTTGGTGTTGACCGTGGTGCCTTCGACCAGCGGCAGCAGGTCTCGCTGCACACCCTGGCGCGAGACCTCGGCGCCGCTGCCTTCGGAGCGCGAGGTGACCTTGTCGATTTCGTCGATGAAGACGATGCCGTTCTGCTCGGCATTGTTCAGCGCCGCCTGTTTGATGTCGTCCTCATTGATCAGCTTGGCGGCTTCTTCGTCCACCAGGTGCTTCAACGCGTCGGTCACCTTGAGTCTGCGCGTCTTGCGCCGGGTCCCGCCCATGTTGGCGAACATGCCCTTGAGCTGTTCGGCCATTTCTTCCATGCCCGCCGGCCCCATGATCTCCAGCGCGGCCTTGGCGTCCGCCACGTCGACCTCGATTTCCTTGTCGTCGAGCAGCCCTTCGCGCAGGCGCTTGCGCATCACCTGGCGCGCGGTGTTTTCGGCAGCCGGCGCCCCGGCTTCGGCACCTGAGGCGCGTGGCGACGGAACCAGAATGTCGAGCACCCGGTCTTCGGCCGCGTCCTCGGCACGGGTGCGCTGGCGCCGCATCTGCACACCACGCTCTTGCTTCACCGCCATGTCGACCAGGTCGCGGATGATCGAATCGACATCCTTGCCGACATAACCGACCTCGGTGAACTTGGTGGCCTCGACCTTGATGAACGGCGCATCGGCCAACTTGGCCAGGCGGCGCGCGATCTCGGTCTTGCCCACGCCGGTGGGGCCGATCATCAGGATGTTCTTCGGCGTGATCTCGCTGCGCATCGGTTCGTCCACCTGCTGGCGCCGCCAGCGGTTGCGCAGCGCGATGGCCACCGCCCGTTTGGCGTTGCCTTGTCCGACGATGTGTCGATCGAGTTCGGAGACGATCTCCTGAGGGGTCATCGCACTCATGCGCAAGGCTTTCTGAAAGTGGGCGGTCGACACCGGAGCCGAGCGCGTCAGCCCAGGGTTTCGATCGTGTGGTGCTGGTTGGTGTAGATGCACAGGTCACCGGCGATCACCAGCGACTGCTTGACGATCTCGGCAGGGGTCATCGGGGTGTGGTCCAGCAGCGCGCGCGCCGCGGCCTGCGCGTAGGCGCCACCGGAGCCGATGGAGATGATGCCATGCTCGGGCTCGAGCACGTCGCCGTTGCCGGTGATGATCAGCGAAGCGTCCTTGTCAGCCACGGCCAGCATCGCTTCGAGACGGCGCAGAACCCGGTCGGTGCGCCAGTCCTTGGTCAGCTCGATGGCCGCGCGCACCAGATGGCCTTGGTGTTTTTCGAGCTTGGACTCGAAGCGCTCGAACAGCGTGAACGCATCGGCGGTGGCGCCGGCAAAACCGGCCAGAACCTGGTCTCGAAACAGCTTGCGAACCTTGCGCGCGGTGGCCTTGACGACGATGTTGCCCAGGGTCACCTGGCCATCGCCCCCCAACGCGACGACGTTGCCGCGTCGCACGCTGACGATGGTGGTGCCGTGAAAATTTTCCATGGGGGCAAGATGCGGGCGAATCCGGCCGCTTCAACCGCCTTTTCGGCGGATCAAACGGTGCGGACCTTCACCTTGGCATGTTCATTGATGCCCATGGCCCCGAAGAACAGCGCGACCAGGCGGTGCGACTCCAGGAAAGTCACCGAGCGGTTCTCGCTGCGCCGCGCCAGCACCCAATTGAGCAGGCCGCCGGCGGCAATGAAATCGACCCGAATCAAGCGCACGCAGGAGATGTCGACCATGCTCGCTTCGCCCAGTTCGGCGTCCATCTTGGCCAGCGTCAAGCTGATATCGCCGACCAGTTGCCCCGACAGGTCGAAGCTTGCCATCGCCGTCTGGCCGGGCATCGCCGTGCTTTGCGACTCGACGAACCCGGTGGACACGTCGGTCACTGCCGTCAAAGGTGGCGGCGACGTGGAGTGGTGGTTCGCGCCGACCACCCGGACCTGGCATTGCGCGCGCTCCCACGACGGCGGTGAAACCTCGTAGGTGACGCAGTAGTCGATCGCCGTCTCATCGAACTGGTCGGGCCGGTTCGTCATCCGCAGGGCATCGAGCCGCAACTGCCAATAGGCCGGATCGGCGTCACGCGCGCCGGTGGGCGATGTGTCTTGCAGCACCGTGAAGAGGCGGTCGCCACTGAGCCACTGCATGTCCAGCCGTTGGTTGATCCACTTGCGGAACAACTCGCTCATGCGGGCGCACCCCTCGACGTCGATGCCTTTCAAGCCACCCCAGTCGAAGACCCAGGGCAATGGCATTTGCAGGCTCTGCGACGACAGCTTGGCGACTACTTCTGCGTCCACGAAGGCCGGACAAACCCAGCCGACCTGACCGACGATGCGCGACGCTCTGGGCCGCTCGTCGCCGGCGGCGTCCGCGACCTGGCGGGGCATCGAATACCACTGCGGCGCCGACCATCCGAACTGTTGGGCATAGTCCAGCGCAAGACTTTCGAACTTGTTCTGCTGGCCAATGGCCCGGTACAGGTCGAACAGCACGAGCCAGGTTTCGGCGTGCCGCGCGCGCGAGCCCGCCGTGCCGGTGAGCACGGCCAGAGCGTGTTCACACTGTTCGAAGTCGGCATTGGCAAAGGCAATCACCGCTTCGTCCAGCTCGGGATCATGGACGACGTCGCCGGGCTCCACCGGCACTGGCTTGCCCAGACTGCGGGTCGGCGGCTCGGGCGCGGGAGTGGCCTCGGCCGCGTTCGCAGGTCGATGGGCCTGGGCACTGGGTGCGCTGATGCCGGGTCGCGTGGACAGGAAGCCGGTGACTCGACCCGCCAGTGACGCCGATGCCGCAGCCACGGCCTTTGCCGTCACCGCGCTGTCCATGGCGGCGGGCTGGGTCGGGGCGCTGTAGAAATCCGGAACCCGACGCGGCGAGCCCGCATAGCCATCGCCCACCATCTGCTGTTCGATCTGGTCGATCTTGGCCTTCACACCGGAATCGGCGCGGGCCAGGCTGTCGGTCGGGCGCATCTCGGAGTCGTCAATCCGCGACGAGCCTCCCAACGCGGCCAGTTGCTCGCCGGACAGGCCCTCTCTGCGCACACGGCGCAGCATGTCGAGTTCACGCTTGCGCACGAAGTCGTTGCGGCGCTTGCGCTCGATCATTGCCTTCAACTCGGTCTTGGCCGACTCGGTTTCGCGGGACTGGTCCGAAGGCGCAGTCAGCTCGGCCCACTCCGTGGCCGGGTTGGC
>JAYSVE010000491.1:0-1673 GCA_043718725.1 Methylibium sp. | reverse complement strand
CGGGGATGTCGCTCCATCGGGTGCCGGCCGGGATGCCGTCTTCGGGCATGCCCACCGCTTCGTCGTAAATGAAGCCGCAGACGAGGCATTGAAATTGGTTCATGGCTTTCTCGCAGGTGGATCGGTGATGAAACAGGGCGCCGCCGTGGCGGATGGGCTCTTGACTAGAACCGGCTTTGCCGGGCTGCTCAAATCCCCGCGGGGGACGGTCGGCTCGGCCGGCCTTGGGGCGCTCAGAGGCCGAGAGGCGATCCCGCCCCCAAGGCCCAGGCGAACATTGAAAACGTGCCGAAGGCCAGCACCGTGCTGAGCATGATGATGCGGGCGATGCGGCCGTTGTCGGCGCCATGGCGCTCGGCCAGGATGGACACGTTGCTGGCGCTGGGCAGCGCAGCCGTCAGCACCAGCACCATCAGGCCGAAGTTGGAGACGCTGGCGCCCAGGGCACTGGCGATCACCCCGGCGCTGAGTACCAGCAACGGGTGGACCAGCAATTTCACCAATGCCAACGGCAGGTAGCCCGACAGCGGTGTCGCCGTGTGCGCATGCTGCCCGGCGCGCCACAGCACCGCGCCGATGGTGAACAGCGCCACCGGCGTGGCCGCATCGCCCAGCATCTTGATGATTTGCGCCAGCGGCTCGGGCAGGCTCAGCCCGCTGGCCGCGACCAGCGCACCCAGCCCGATCGCCCAGGGCAGCGGGTTCGACAAGGCCCCGCGCAACGCGCGCAGCAGCGCGGCGAGCAGGCCGTCGTGCGGGTGCGCGTCGTCGGCCGGCTGCATCTGCGCCAGCGCCAGGCACAACGAACTGGTGACCACCAGGTCCACCAGGATCGCGCCGATCAACGGACCGGCCGCGCGTTCGCCCAGCAGGCCGATCAGCAACGGAACCCCCATGAACCCCGCGTTCGGGAAGGTCGCCACCAGCGCGCCGAACGCCGCATCCTTGAGCGGCACGCCGCGGCCGCTCGACCCGCGCCGCAAGGTCAGCGCGACGCTGAACGCGACCATGAGCGTGGCGCAGGCCAGGTAGAGGCCGATCAACACCGGGTCGATCAACTGGGCAAAGGGACGGCTGGCGCCAAAGCGGAACAGCATGCACGGCAGCGCAAAGAACAACACGAAGGCGTTCAGCCCGGGAATCGCCGATTCCGGCAGCACCCGCTGCCGCGCCGCCAAATAGCCGAGCAGGACCAGCGCAAAGAACGGGAAGGTGACGGCAAAGATGGCTTGCATGGCCGCGCAGTATCGCAATCCCGAAGCGCCGGCCCACAACGCCAGCGCAACCGGCGCCCGGCGGCGTGGCCGCGCGACGCGCCGCGACGCGCCGCGACGCGCCGCTCCCGTCTACCGTCTACCGGCTCAGCGCGAGTTGCGCAAACGCGCCGCGTCACTGGCCCGGCGCCGCCCCAGGTCCGTGCCTGCGGGGGCCGCACTGGCGCTGGCAAACTGGCTGCGCCGGTCGTGGTGGACTTGCAGCAGCGTGTCCAGCGGCCGCAAGCGCTGTGCGGCAACACCTTCACCATGCACCTCGGACACCGCGTCGAACAGGCGTGGGCGCATGTGCCAGAACTCGTTCGCCCCCGCCGCGGTTTCGACCCGCGCCTGCAGGCCCTTGCCGGCCGCGGTGGGCACGTCGTCCAGCAAGGTGAAGCAGGCGCTGCGCAGCTCGAG
>JAYSVE010000050.1:0-2388 GCA_043718725.1 Methylibium sp. | reverse complement strand
ACGATCGCTTGCTGCTGTCGCACGGAGACGCGCTGTGCCTGTCGGACATCGAGTACCAGCAGTTTCGCAGCCTGGTGCGCAGCCCGATCTGGCAGAGCGAATTCCTCGCGCTGCCGTTGGCCGAACGTCGGCAACGCGCGCGACAGATGCGTGAACAAAGCCGGCAACGCAATGAAGGTGCATCGGCGACGGGTTGGTTCGATGTCGACGCGTCTGCGGCATTGCAATGGATGCGCGACGCCGACACACCCATCCTGATTCACGGCCACACCCACAAGCCCGCCCGCGAGGTGCTGGCGCCGGGCTTTGTCCGGCATGTCCTGAGCGACTGGGAACTTGACCATGCTCCGGTCGGCCGCGCCGAAGTGTTGCGCTGGCAGCGCGGTGAACTGGCGCGCGTGCCACTGCACCCGTGACCGGATGGTGGCGCCGCTGGCGCGAATCTCGCACCCTCAGGGCTCGCGCCATCCCTGACGAGCTCTGGCAACTGACGCTGGCGCGGTTTCCGTTCCTGACCTGGCGCGACGAAGAGAATGTGGAGCGCTTGCGCGAGCTGAGCACGCTCTTTCTGGCCGAAAAGGAATTTGCAGGCATGCAGGGCTTGCAGGTCAGCGACGAAATGGCCGTCGCCATCGCGTCCCAAGCCTGTTTGCCGATTCTGCGTTTGGGCCTGGACTGGTACGACGGGTTCAAGGGCATCGTGCTTCATCCGGATGCCGTTCGTGCCCGGCGCGAGCACATGGACGAGAGTGGTGTCGTTCACCATTACGAAGAAGAACTGGCCGGAGAAGCCATGCAGGGCGGGCCGGTCATGCTGTCCTGGCACGACGTGGCCGAGGCGGGTGCCTCCGCGCCCTGGGGCTACAACGTAGTCATTCACGAGTTCGCCCATGTGCTCGACCTGCGCGACGGCATTGCAGACGGTGTCCCCGCCTTCGCCGATCGCCGAACTCGGGACCATTGGCTGCAAACGCTGACGGCCGAGTACCAGGGCTTGTGCAGAGACGTCGAGGCCGACGTCGACACCCTGCTCGACCCCTACGGCGCCGAATCCATCGACGAATTCTTCGCGGTTGCGTCAGAGGTGTTCTTTGTCGCGCCAGCCGACCTGCGCGACGAACATCCCGCGCTGTACGAGTTGCTGCGTGGCTTCTTCCTTCAAGACCCCGCGACCCATTTCGCGGCCAAATGAAAGAAGGGAGCCGGTGGCTCCCTCCCAGTCGTCAAACCAGCGCAGCCCGCGCCGGGTCGACTATGCGGTGGCCGGTTCCGCCTTGGGCTTGTCGCTCTTCTTGTTTGGCGTGATGTCCAGCACCGGCTTGCCATCGGCGTCGATGTCCACCGTCAGACGACCGCCTTCGACCAACTGCCCGAACAGCAACTCGTCTGCCAGGGCGCGGCGAATCGTGTCCTGGATCAAGCGCTGCATTGGCCGCGCGCCCATCAACGGGTCAAAACCGGTCTTGGCAAGGTGTTGGCGCAAACTGTCTGTGAAGGTCACGTCAACCTTCTTCTCGGTCAACTGGCTTTCCAACTGGAGCAAGAACTTGTCGACAACACGAAGGATGATGTCCTTGTCCAGCGCCTTGAAACTGACCATGGCATCCAGTCGATTGCGGAATTCCGGCGTGAACAAGCGTTTGATGTCGGCCATTTCATCGCCTTGCTCCCTGGAATTCGTGAACCCGATCGTGGCCTTGTTCATCGTCTCGGCGCCCGCGTTGGTCGTCATGATGATGATCACATTGCGGAAGTCCGCCTTGCGTCCGTTGTTGTCGGTCAACGTCCCGTGGTCCATCACTTGAAGCAAGACGTTGAAGACATCCGGATGGGCTTTCTCGATTTCGTCCAGCAACAGCACCGCATGCGGCTTCTTGGAAATTGCCTCGGTCAGCAGCCCTCCTTGGTCGAACCCGACGTAGCCAGGAGGCGCGCCAATCAGCCGACTCACCGCATGGCGCTCCATGTATTCGCTCATGTCGAAGCGGATCAACTCGATGCCCAGGACGTAGGCAAGCTGCTTTGCGACCTCGGTCTTGCCGACCCCGGTCGGACCGCTGAACAGAAACGAGCCGATCGGACGGTCCGGTTTGCCCAACCCGGAACGCGCCATCTTGATCGCAGCGGCCAGTGCCTCAATGGCCGGCTCTTGACCGAAGACCACACTGTTCAGGTCACGCTCGAGGCTCTTGAGTTTGGAACGATCGTCGTTTGACACGCTGGCCGGTGGAATGCGCGCGATCTTGGCGACAATCTCCTCGACTTCGGCACGCGTGATGGTCTTCTTCTGCTTGTTCTTGGGCAGGATCCGCTGCGCCGCGCCGGCCTCGTCGATCACGTCGATCGCTTTGTCGGGCAGGTGGCGATCATTGATGAATTTTGCCGACA
>JAYSVE010000490.1:0-3901 GCA_043718725.1 Methylibium sp. | reverse complement strand
CGGGCGGCAGGCCCAGGTCGGCGGCGAACTTGGTCATCACGATGCTGCCCAGCGCCATCACCATGCCGCACGACAGGTCGATGCCGGCGGTCAGGATGATCAGGGTCTGGCCGATGGCGATGACGCCGACCACCATGACTTGCTGGAGCACGAGCGAGAAGTTCTCGCTCGTGAAGAAGCGGTCGCTTTGGGTGGCGAAGAAGATGCACGCGATCAGCAGGGCAATGAACGGGCCCAGCGTGCCGATCGGCGGGAGTTTTTCTTTCCAGGTGGCCACGGCGCTCCTTCGGTGGACGTGAAGCGGGCCGGCCCGGTCACCGTGGCCTGCATCGGCGGGCCACGGTGGGCCGCGGCCCGGCGCATCAACGAACTGGCGGAATTACTTTTTGCCCCAGCACAGCTCGGAGCCGACCTTGGCGTCCTTGCTGTCCACGCCGGCCAAGGCCTTGGCGGCGATCAGCGTGACGCCGGTGTCGGTGTAGCCGCTGACCTTCCTGCCGCTCTTGGCGTATTCGATGCCGGCGTCCACGCCCATGGCCGCCATCTTCAGCGGGTACTGTTGCGAGGTCGCGGCGATCTTGCCGCCGGCCACGTCCTTGATGCCATCACAGCCGCCGTCGACCGAGACGATCGTCACGGCCTTTTCCTTGCCGGCCTTTTGAAGCGCGTTGTACGCACCGGCGGCGGCCGGCTCGTTGATCGTGTAGACGAGGTTGATGTCGGGGTTTTTCTGGAGGCAGTTTTCCATCGCCGTCTGGCCCTTGGCGCGGTCGCCAAAGCTGTCGGCCATGCAGACCACTTCGGGCGGCTTGGCCAGCTCGTTGTTCTTGGCGTCGAAGCTGGTCAGGCCAAAGCCTTGCAGGAATCCGTTGTGGCGCTGGGCGCCGACCGGGTGGCCGGGGAACAGGTCCAGCGTGGCGATCTTGACCGGCTTGCCCGCCATCGCCGCCTTGGCGTACTGGCCGATCAACACGCCGGCCTTGTAGTTGTCGGTGGCGAACAGCGCGTCGGTGGCCTCGGCCGGGTCGGTCGGGCTGTCGAGTGCGATCACCATCACGCCCTTTTCCTGGGCCTTCTTGATGGCCGGAATGATGGCCTTGGAATCGCTGGGCGTGATCAGGATGGTCTTGGCGCCGGCGGCGATCATGTTTTCCATCGCGGTCACCTGGCCGGCGTTGTCGCCGTCGGCCTTGCCGGCACCGCTGATCAGCTTGGCCCCCTTGGCCTTGGCGGCCGCGTCGGCGCCCTCCTTCATCTTGACGAAGAACGGGTTGGTCTCGGTCTTGGTGATCAGGCCGATCACGACTTGGTCGGCCGCCGTGGCGGCGCCGACGGCGGCCATCAGCACGGCGAAGGTGGTCAGGGTGAAACGGGTCTTGAGGGTCATGGAGAGTCTCCGTGGGGTGTGAATCGGGCCGCGCCTGCGGCCCCGGGGTTGAAAGTCATCCCCGGCATCGGGGCGTGCCTGAATTATCGAAGTCAGAAGTTAATAAATCAATTTGATTTATTAATGGAAAACCCGGAATCGCCAAGCCGGGCCGCAGCGCTATCCTGCGCCGATCGGGCCTTCTGGCAGGCCCGAAACGGCATGGCTTGAACGAGGGGAAAAACATGGTGCTGGTCTGTGGTGAGGCACTGATGGACGTGTTCGCGCTGGCTGACACGCCGACCGGCGTTGCGCTGGACGCCCGCGTGGGCGGGTCGCCGTTCAACGTAGCCGTCGGGCTGGCACGGCTCGGCCAGCCGGTCGGCTTCTTTGGCGCAGTGTCCAACGGCTTCCTGGGCGAACGGCTGATGCGCGCGCTGCGCGCCGAGGGCGTGGACCTGGCGCAGGTGGCGCGCGTGGCTGCGCCGACCACGCTGGGCCTGGTCGGGCTGGACGCTCAGGGCGTGCCGTCTTATTCGTTCTACGGTGAAGGTGCCGCCGACCGGCAACTGGGTCTGGCGGCCTTGCCGGCGCCGGGCTTTCAAGCGCTGCATGTGGGCTCCTACACCACCGTGATGGAGCCGGTCGCGTCGACCTTGCGCGCGCTGGTGCAACGCGAACGGGGCCGGGCGTTGATCTGCTACGACCCGAACGTGCGGCTCAACGTGGAGCCGGAGCTGGCGCGCTGGCGCGAGCAATTGGCGTGGATGCTGCCGCGCACCGAACTGCTCAAGGTCAGCGAGGAAGACCTGGGCCTGCTGCGGCCTGGCGGCACGGTCGAGGCCTTTGCCGCCGACGCGCTGGCCGAGGGCGTGACGCTGGTCGTGGTGACGCGCGGCGGTGACGGTGCGCAGGCCTGGACGGCGCGGGCCACGGCCAGCGTGCCCTCAGCGGCGGTGAGCGTGGTCGACACGGTCGGCGCCGGCGACACTTTCCAGGCGGCGCTGCTGACCTGGCTGGCCGAGCATCGGCGCCTGACGCCGCCGGGCCTGGCCAGCCTCGCCGACGCGCCACTGAGCGAGGCCCTGCGTTTTGCCGCGCGCGCCGCCGCCATCACCTGCTCGCGCCGCGGCGCCGACATGCCACGGCGCGACGAACTGGGTTGAATCGACCACGGCCACGCCGGGTTTGCGACAATTCGGCCATGACCTCCACCGACCTTCAGGCCACCATCGCCCACATGGGCGCTGCGGCGCGCGCCGCCAGCACCCGGATGGCGGCAGCCCCCAGCGCGGCGAAGAACCTGGCCCTGCTGGCGCTGGCACGCCGGTTGCGCAACCACCTGCCGGATCTGCAGGCCGCCAACGCGCTCGACGTGCGCGCGGCGCTGGCCGCGGGCCTCGCCGCCCCGCTGGTCGACCGGCTCAAGCTCAGCCCCGCCATGGTCGAAACCGTTGCCGCCGGCTGCGAGCAGATCGCCGCGATGCCCGACCCGGTCGGCGAGATCACCAACCTGCGCCAGCGCCCCAGCGGCATCAGCGTCGGCCAGATGCGCGTGCCGCTGGGCGTGTTCGGCATGATCTACGAGAGCCGGCCGAACGTGACGATCGAGGCGGCGTCGCTGGCCATCAAGAGCGGCAACGCCTGCATCCTGCGCGGCGGCTCAGAGGCGATCCATTCCAACCTGGCGCTGTGGCGCCTGGTGCAGGCCGCGCTCGTCGAGGCCGGCCTGCCGCCCGACGCGGTGCAACTGGTGCAGACCACCGACCGGGCCGCGGTCGGCTTCTTGATCACCTCGCCCGAGTCGGTCGACGTGATCATTCCGCGCGGCGGCAAGGGCCTGATCGAGCGCATCAGCCGCGAGGCCAAGGTGCCGGTCATCAAGCACCTGGACGGCAACTGCCATGTGTACGTCGACGCCAGCGCCGACCTGGAACTCGCGCTGCGCGTGACCGACAACGCCAAGACCCAAAAATGCAGCCCGTGCAACGCCGCCGAGTCGCTGCTGGTGCATGAATCAATCGCACCGACCTTCCTGCCGCGCATCGGCGCGCTGTTCGCCGCCAAGGGTGTGGAGATGCGTTGCGATCCCGCGAGCCGGGCCTTGCTGCAGGCCGTCTCGGATGCGAAGGTCACGACCGCCAGCGAACAGGATTGGGCCGAGGAATACCTGGCGCCCATCATCAGCGTGAAAGTGGTGGCCAGCCTGGACGAGGCCATGGCGCACATCCAGCGCCATGGTTCGCACCACACCGACGCGATCCTGACCGAGAGCCACACCAACGCGATGCGCTTCCTGCGCGAGGTCGATTCGGCCAGCGTGATGGTCAACGCGTCAACGCGTTTTGCCGACGGCTTCGAGTACGGTCTGGGCGCCGAGATCGGCATCAGCACCGACAAGCTGCATGCGCGCGGGCCGGTCGGCCTGGAAGGGCTGACCTCGATGAAATGGGTGGTGCTGGGCCACGGCGAAGTGCGAAGCTGATCCAGGCCTTTCCGCGCGCGGGGCCGGCCCCGCCATGCTGAGCGGCTGAT
>JAYSVE010000489.1:0-1675 GCA_043718725.1 Methylibium sp. | reverse complement strand
TGTCGAGGCCGACCTTGTAGAACAGCGGGCGCGCGCCGCAGGCCAGCACCGGCGGGATCATGGACATGCTGTGATAAGCCGGCACCAGCACGCTGTCGCCGGCGCCGATGCCCATTTCGCGCAGCGCCAGCGCAATGGCGATGCGCCCGCTGGTCACCATCCGCAGCGCGCCGGCGTCAAGCACCGACGGTGGGCGCGGCAACGGTGCGGCGGCGAATGAAGAACGCGACAGTACAGGCGCCAGCGGCACCCGGGGACGGCCTGGCGGTTTGATATCATTCGTGGTGAGCATGGCTGAGTATAAACGGTGCGAGGCGAATTGGTCGAGCGTAAGAAAATGTTAAGATTGCGGCGTGCCTTTCGACTTGCGGCGCCTTAAATACACAGGGTTTTAATGAGCGAGCTGCTTCACGACTTCATTTTCAACGCGGCGCGCTGGGCGCCGCAGGCCCCCGCCCTTGTCTACGGGGCGCAGCGCCTCGACTACAAGGCGCTGGCCGACGCCGTCGATAGCGCCGCCCAAACGCTGCTGGCGGCGGGCGTGGCGCGCGCCGGGCGCGTTGCGGTGTACCTTGAAAAGCGCGTCGAGAACGTGGCCGCCTGCTTTGGCGCCAGCGCCGCCGGCGCCGTGTTCGTGCCGGTCAATCCGCTGCTCAAGGCCGAGCAGGTCGGGTACATACTGGCCGACTGCAACGTCGCCATTTTGGTCACTTCGGTCGAACGCCTGCGTTTGCTGGCCCCGGCGCTGGCGCTGTGCCCGGACCTGCGCACGGTGCTGGTGGTGGGCCAGGCCGGCGAGCTGCCTGCAGTCGACGGCGTCGCGGTACTGGCCTGGGAGCGCCCGCCCGCGGCCAGGCATGTGGCGCACCGGGTGATCGACACCGACATGACGGCCATCCTGTACACCTCGGGCAGCACCGGCAACCCGAAGGGCGTGGTGCTGTCGCACCGCAACCTGGCGGCCGGGGCGATCAGCGTCGCCGCCTATCTTGAATTGACGCGGCAAGACCGGGTGCTGGCCGTGCTGCCGCTCAGTTTCGACTACGGCCTGTCGCAGCTGACGAGCGCCTTCCACGCGGGTGCTTGCGTGGTGCTGATCAACCACCTGTTTGCGCGCGATATCGTCAAGGCGGTCGCCGATGAAGCCATCACCGGCCTGGCCGCGGTGCCGCCGCTGTGGATCCAGCTCTCGCAGCTGGCGTGGCCGGCCCAGTGCAGCCTGCGCTACCTGACCAATTCGGGCGGCGCCATGCCGCTGCCCACCGTCGCCGCGCTGCGCGCCGCGCTGCCGCAGGCGAGCCTGTTTTTGATGTACGGCCTGACCGAGGCGTTTCGCTCGACCTACCTGCCGCCGTCCGAGCTTGCGCGCCGCCCCGAGTCGATGGGGCGCGCCATTCCCAACGCCGAGGTGCTGGTGGTGCGTCCCGACGGCAGCTTGTGCGACGTCGACGAGCCGGGCGAACTGGTGCACCGCGGCGCGCTGGTGGCGCTGGGCTACTGGAACGACCCGGAGCGCACCGCCGAACGCTTTCGGCCGGCGCCGGGCCAGCCTCCGGGCCTGCCGCTGCCCGAGATCGCGGTGTGGTCGGGCGACACCGTGCGGCGCGACGCCGACGGTTTCTTGTACTTCATCGGCCGCAGCGACGACATGATCAAGGTATCGGGCTACCGCATC
>JAYSVE010000488.1:0-1675 GCA_043718725.1 Methylibium sp. | reverse complement strand
CGCAATTATCGGCTTGTCGAAAGGTCGAAAGGTCGACAGGTCGACAGGTCAACAGGTCACCGGTCGACGCTCGGGCGCGCGGCCCCGGCACCGGGACTTGCCGCGGCCGTGCGGCGCTCCCACCCACGTTTCTCAACAAACTGTAGGACCTTGGCGCCAGCGCCGGATTGCGATCACGCAATCCGGCGCCTAACCTGTGTCTCTCAACGGCGCGAAAGTGCTGAACTTTTCTCATGCCACGGCGAAGCGGGAGCGCCGGGCCAGGGTGGTGAAATGACCAAGCTCCAACGCAGTCGCAGGCTGCAACCATCGATCGCATTCCCGTGACCCGCGGCAACCACGATGACCCGGCGCGCGTGCTGGACGCGGCCATGGAGCTGCTCCGAGACTTTGAGCGGTCCCGTGCCGAAGCCCGGCGGCGCACCCAGGCGCTGATCGCCGAGCTCGGTCGCATGCTCGGCCAGACCGGCCACCCGCTCGCGCCGGTTGGCTCGCCAGCGTGCCCGGCCGGCGTCCTTGCGCGTGATGGCGTCGACACCTGTGGGCCGGACGATGCCGTCACTGCGTTCGTCGGTGCGATGCCGGACGACGCGGTGGAGCCTGCGACGCCGCAAGACCCGGCCGCCCCCTCGGTCGACATCTATCTGCTGAGTCCCTTCCGGGTCTTCGCCAACGACCGTGCGATCGAGGACTGGCCCAACTGCAAGGGCAAATCGATCTTCAAGTACCTCGTGTTGCATCGCGCCCAGCCGGTGCCCAAGGAAGTCTTGATGGATGTGTTCTGGCCCGGCGCGGACCCCGACGCGGCGCGCAACAACCTCAACGTCGCCGTCCACGGACTGCGCAAGGCCTTGGCCAAGGCCGACCCGGCGTTCGCGTTCGTGCGCTTTCGCCAGGGCTGCTATTCGTTCAACCCCGCGCTTCGGCTGTGGGTCGATGCCGAAGCGTTTGTCGACCGCATCCACGTGGCTCAGGCCGCCGAGCGGCACGGCGACACGGCGACCGCGATGGCCGCGTACCGCGTGGCCCAGGCGATCCACCACAGCGCGCTGCTGGTGGAAGATCGCTACGAAGACTGGCTGATCCCGCATCGCCAAAGCCTGAAGGACAACTACATGAAGGTGCTGCACCGGCTGCGCTCGCACGCCTTCGACAATGGCGAGTACGAGGCCAGCATCGGCGTTGCCACGCGCATGCTCGACGTGGACCGTTGCGACGAAGACGCCCACCGGCTGCTGATGCGCTGCTACAGCCGCATGGGGCATGACCATCTTGCGCTGCGCCAATACCACTTCTGCGTGGATGCATTGGCGCGCGAGTTGAACCTGATTCCCAGCCGGCAGACCGTCGCGCTGTTCCAGCAAATCCGCCAACGCCAGGCCGTGTGAGCGCCCGCTGGGCCGCCGCCCCCGGAGTGGTCAGATCGCGCGCCGCGCCCCCCAACGCAAGAGCGGCCGCCCGCCCCATCGACGATGGAGCGAACGGCCGCGTTGGCCGCGCAGCGAGCGCACCTGCGAAGTGGCGCGCGCCGCGGCGGCGGCTCAGGGCGTGCGCATCTGGATCAACTCGGCTTCCGCGAAGCCGCAGCCTTGAGTGGGCGCGCCATTGATGTGCTGGATCACCGTGGCGATCCGGTACATGCCGGACACCGGTTGCCCGGTGGCCGGATCCAGTT
>JAYSVE010000487.1:0-3905 GCA_043718725.1 Methylibium sp. | reverse complement strand
CAACGCGAGCTGTACGACATCGTCCAGGCGGCGCAACAGGCCGCCATCGACGCGACCCGGCCGGGCGCGCGCCGGCTTGATGCGCACCATGCGGCGGTGCGGGTGCTGGCCCTTGGCATGCTGGACAGCGGCCTGCTCGACCGCAACCGCGTCGGCGATGTCGATGGCGTGATCGAATCGGCCGCCTACCGCCAGTTCTACATGCACGGCACCGGCCATTGGCTGGGGCGGGATGTGCACGACGTGGGCGAATACCACGCGCTCGACGAAGCACCGGTCGAGCAGCCCGACGGTGTTGGCGGCAAGGTCGTCAAGCCACCCTCGCGGGTGCTGCAGGCCGGCATGGTGGTGACGATCGAACCCGGCCTTTACGTGCGGCCGGCCGAAGGCGTGCCCGAGCACTTCAGGAACATCGGCATTCGGATCGAGGACGACGCGGTGATCACCGCCGGCGGCTGCGAGCTGATCAGCCGCGACGTGCCGGTGGCGGCCGCCGAAATCGAAGCCCTGATGCGGGCGTGAACCGCCGGGCCGGGTTCAGCCCGTGCCGTTGCGCGGGTGAAGCTGCGGCCGTGCCAGGCCCAGACCGGCGGCATGGCCGTGGAACAAGGCTTCCTCGAACACCGAATAGCCGGCCAGGTCGCTGTGGCCGAAGCGCACCCGGCCCCGCCCTTGCGCGAGCGCCTTCAACGCCGCGCTGCTGCGCACCCCCGGCAGCGGGATGCTCATCGCGTGGCCGTAGCGCATCAGGTCGACCTGCCGCACCTTGCCCGCCAGGTCCGGGTGCGCAAGCTCCAGGTCTTGCAACACGGCCCGCGACCAGGCCGACCAGGGCTCGTTCAACAGCCGTGCGCGCTGCTGCCGCAATTGCGCGATCGAGTCGCCACCGAGCGCCCAGTACGCGGTGAGCACGGTCGGCCCGGCGTGGGGCCGGGTGCTCTGGTGCATGGCGTCGACATAGCCGAGCGCGGCGGAGGCGGGGGCCACGCCATCCGGCGCGGGTGGGCCGGGCGCGTAGATCACGTTGTCCCACGCCGGGGCGGCGCCGCCCGGGTCGGTCAAGGGCTCGCGCAGGTGCAGGTTGGCCACCAGCCAGGGCGCGTAGTGCATTCGCGCCACGGCCTCGGTCAGCGCGGCCGGAGCCGCCACCAGCAGCCGCGCGGCGATGAACAGTGGCACGGCCAGCACCAGGTGCGCGGCGCGCCAGCGCTCGGTGCGCTGCGCCTGGCTGTTCCACAGATCCACGACGACCTCGTGCCGGCCCTCGGCCACGCGCAGCGCCACCGCGCCAGCGTGCAATCGCTCGCCGAGCGGCGCGGCCAGGCGCCGGCTCAGCCAGGCGTTGCCTTCGGGCCAGGTGAGCACGCCGTCGCGGTCCTCAGGCTCGTCACCCGGGACGTGGAAGCCGTGGCGGCTGGCGAAGTAATGCAGCCCGGCCCAGGCCGACACCTGCGCCGCGCCGGCGCCGTAATCGTCGCGGCAGCAATAGTCCAAGGCCCAGCGCAGCGCCGGCGCGTCCAGGCCTTCGCGGTCCAGCCATTGCGCCAGGGTCAAGGCGTCCAGGGCATCGAGCGCCGGGCTCCAGGCCGAGCGCGCCGTCGGCACGCTGAACCTGCCACCCTGTGCGGCCCGCACCACCGCGGCGTGGAAGCGCCGGTATTGCGCCAGCGTGGCCGCGCGCTGCGCCGCCGGCAAGGCCTCGATGGGCGGCAGCAGGCCTTCGTGCCACTGGCCGTCGATGAACAGCCGCTCCTGCGGGCTGTGGCACAGGTGGCGCTCGTCATAGACCGGTCGACCCGCCTGCAGGGTGCGCAGGCCGAGTTCTTCGAGCAGGGCCGCCACCTCCATCGCGGGTTCGCCCGGCAGAGGCAGGTAGTGGGCCCCCAGCGGGCAGGCCATGCCGGCCATCACGTGGCCGCGGCTGTTGCCTCCGGCGTCGTCTTCGAGCTCGAACACGTGGACGTCGTCGACGCCGGCCTGATGCAGGGCCCGCGCCGCCGCCAGCCCGGCAATGCCGGCGCCGATGACGATGACACCGGCACGGCGCTGCAATGCCGGCTCGGGCAGGTTGCCGGATTTCAGTTCGCGCAGGCGGTGCCCACGCGCGTGCTGCGCGCCGACCCAACCGCCGCCGTAGCCGGCCGAGTCGCGGCGCGTGCAACCGGCCCATGGCGTGCCTGCCGCGGCGGCCAGCAAGCTGCGACGTGTCAGGCCCGGCGTGTGCATCGAAGCCGGCACGCTCACTCGTGCACCTTGCCCCACTCCTGCTCGAAGGTCTGCACCAGCACCTGGTTCGCCAGGCGGTTGACCTCGGTGGGGACGCGCGCCATGTCGGCAGGAAAATGGAACAGCGCGGGCAGACCCTCCAGGCCCAGGAACCGCAACCCCGGCGGCAGCGCGACCGGCGGCTTGTAGGGCCGGCGGCTGGCCAGCATGAAGCCCCATTCGCCGAAACTCGGCACATGGGCGTGGTACGGCGTGACGCTCAGGCCGACCGCCTCGATCGTCGTCGCCACGGTCCAGAAGCTCTTGCGGGCGATCAGCGGCGAGGTCGTCTGCACCACCGCGTAGCCGCTGGCGCTCAGATGCTGGTCGATCAACTTGTAGAAGCTGGTGGTGTAGAGCTTGCCGATGGAAAAGTTAGTGGGGTCGGGGAAGTCGACCACGATCACGTCGAAGCTGTCGGTGGTTTGTTCCAGCCAGGCAAAGGCGTCGGCGTTGACGATGCGCAGCCTGGGTGAGTGCAGCGCGTCGGCATTGAGTTGGCGCAGCATCGGCAGGGTCGAGAACAGCCGGGTCATGTGCGCGTCCAGCTCGACCAGGGTGACCTGCTCGACCGCGCCGTGCTTGAGCACCTCGCGCACCGCCATGCCGTCGCCGCCGCCCAGCACCAGCACGCGCTTCGGCGCGCCGTGCGCCGCCATGGCCGGGTGCACCAGGGCCTCGTGGTAGCGGTATTCGTCGCGCGAATGAAACTGCAGGTTGCCGTTCAGGAACAGGCGCACGCCGGCCTGGCCCGAGGTGACCACCACCCGTTGGTACAGGCTGGTTTCGCTGACCACCACGGTGTCGACATAGAAGCGGTCCTCGGCCCAGGTGGTGATGTGCTCGGCCAACCCAAACGCCGCCAGCAGCGCCGCCACGGTCAGGCCGCAGGCGACGGCGTGTGCCGCGGCGCGGCGCAACTGGCCGCGAAACAGCCACAGCGCCCAGACCGCGACGGCGGCGTTCAGCAGCCCGAAGAACACCCCCGTTCGGATCAGCCCCAACTGCGGCACCAGCCACAGCGGGAAGGCGATCGACACGGCCAGCGCGCCCAGGTAGTCGAAGGTCAGCACCTGCGACACCAGGTCTTTCAGCGCGTAGCGCTCGCGGAACTGGTGCTTGAGGATGCGCATCACCAGCGGGATTTCCAGCCCCACCAGCACGCCCACCAGCAGCACGCAGGCATAGAGCCCGAAACGAAACGACGGCGCGGCGACCGAGTGCAAGGCAAACAGCGCCGCCGGCATCAGCCCGCCCACCAGCCCCACCAGCAGCTCGATGCGCAAGAAGTGGGCGATCAACTGGCGCTCGAAAAACCGCGACAGGTAGGAGCCTATGCCCATCGCGAACAGGTAGGCGCCGATGACGGTGGAGAACTGCAGGATCGAGTCGCCCAGCAGGTAGCTCGCCAGCGCTCCCGCCGCCAGTTCATAAACGAGGCCGCAGGCGGCGACGACAAAGACCGAGGCGAGCAGCGCCACTTCGGCGGGGCTCACTCGCGTGACCGGGGGCGGCGTGCCGTCGACGGTGGCCGCCATTGCAGGACCGTTCAGCCGACGAGCGGGTTGCGCAGCGTCAGGCTCAAGAAGCGGTTGACGTCGGGCTTGGCGGACCCGCGCCTCGGAATCGACCCCGGGGAA
>JAYSVE010000486.1:0-3906 GCA_043718725.1 Methylibium sp. | reverse complement strand
GCTCGCGCGTCAGCCGCAGATGGCGCTTTTCCTGCACGACACTGCCATTGGTGGCCAGATCGCGCAGCAAGCGCGTGACCATCGCGCGCGAGCAGCCCACATGGTCGGCAAGTTCGCGGTGCGTGCTGTGTTCGGCGACGACGCGCGTGCCGTCGGGCTCGGGGACGGCACGCTCGTTGAGCAGCTTGACCAGCCGGCCGTAGGCGCTGTTGAGCGACAAATCCTTGGTGCGCGCGGTCAGCCGGCGCACACGCGCGATCACCTTGGCCAGCAGGTCGAACGCGAACGCCGGATCCTCCTTGATGTGCTGCTCGATGACCGCCCGCGTCACCACCGAGCAGGTGGTGGGCACCATCACGATCACGCTGGCCGAGCGCGGCCCGCCGTCCAGGCTGATTTCGCCCATGTACTCGCCGGGGCCGTAATAGCCGAAGGTGACCTCGCGATCGTCGTCGCCGGTGGCGAAGGCGCGCACCTGGCCTTTGAGGATGATGAACAGGTTGTCGCCGCGGTCTCCTTCTTCGATCAGCAAAGTGCCTTTGCGATAGCGCCGGATATCGCCGCGCGCGGCGAGTGTTCGAAGCGACGCAGGCGCCGTGGCGTCGGCGTCAAAGGGGTCGGTGTCGGGCATGTCCTGATTTTGGTGCCAATCGTGGCCTGCGGCGACGGCAAATCGCAGCGCGGCCGGAGCGCAGCACGGCGCCGCAGGCGGTTGGTACAGTCGGAGACATCGAACCCAGGCTGTTCCCATTCCATGACTTCCATCGCCATCGCGCCATGATCTTCTTGCCGGCCGTCCACCCCGCGCCATTGGGCGAACGCGCACCGTCCACCGCCTGGTGTTTTGCGTTCTTCGAAGGCAAGTTGGTGCTGACTGAATCGGCGGGCGATGTACTTCAGCCGCATGGGCCCGACGTGCTGGCGCCGCTGGCCAGCGCCCGTCACTACCTGGGCCTGCTGGACGACCTGGACTGCTGGGCCATCATGCTGACAAGCCTGCCCGCCGGGTTCCGCGCGGTGCCGTTGCGCGCCGCGATGATGCAGTTCCCCGCGCCGCTGATGCAACTCGCCGGCCGTGCCGCGCAGGTGCTGGAATGGGACCGGGCGCATCGCTACTGCGGGGTCTGCGGCACGCCGACGGAGTTGCACGCGCAGGACCGGGCGCGCACCTGTCCGGCGTGCAAGCACGTGGCCTACCCGCGCATCAGCCCGGCGATGATGGCGCTGGTGTGGCGCGAGAACGGGCGCGAGAAGGAGCTGCTGCTGGCGCGCGCGCCGCACTTTGCGCCGGGCATGTACAGCGCCTTGGCCGGGTTCGTGGAGGCCGGTGAATCTTTGGAGGAATGCGTGCTGCGCGAGGTGCACGAGGAGGTCGGCGTGCGGGTCAAAAACCTGCGCTACTACAACAGCCAGAGCTGGCCGTTCCCGCACAGCCTGATGGTGGCCTACACGGCCGAATGGGTCAGCGGCGAGATCGTGCCGCAGCAAAGCGAAATTGAGGCCGCCGGCTGGTTTTCCGTCGACGCCTTGCCCGGCATCCCGCCGCGCATCAGCATCGCCGGGCATTTGATCCGCGACACGGCGGCGGCGCTGCGCGGCGCGCCGCCATGAGCCGCCGGGCCGTCCCCAAGGCGAATACCGCAGTGCGAAGCACGGAGGTTGCCTGATGAGCCCTTCGACACGGCTCGAAGTCCTTGCCTGAACGCGCCGCTGTGTCCGCTGCGCCAGTGGCCCTGTCCATGCCCACGGACACCCTGGTGATCGGTGCCGGCCCGGCCGGCCTGGCGGTGGCGGGTTGCCTGGCGCAGCGCGGTTTGCGAGCGCGGGTGATCGAGCGGGCCGGGTCGGTCGCGTCGTCCTGGCGCGGCCACTACGACCGGCTGCACCTGCACACGGTCAAGGAGCTGTCGGCCCTGCCGGGCCTGCCGTTCCCGCCCGACTGCCCGCGCTATCTGCCGCGCCAGGCGCTGGTGGACTACCTCGCGGCCTACGCCGAACACCACGCGATCGCGCCGCTGCTGAACGAGGAGGCCCAGGCCATCACGCGCACCGCGGACGGCTGGCAAACGGTCACCGCGACGGGGCGCCGATTTGTCTCGAAGGCGGTGGTCGTCGCGACCGGCGCGAACCACCAGCCGCGCCAGCCGAGTGATGCGGGCCAGGCGCTATTCAAAGGCCGCGTGCTGCACAGCCGCGCCTACAAGAATGCCGCGCCGTTCAATGGCCAGCGGGTGCTGGTGGTCGGCATGGGCAACACCGGCGCCGAGATCGCGCTCGACCTCACCGAGCAGGGCGTGCGCGCCGCGCTGTCCGTGCGCTCGCCGATGAACATCGTCCACCGCGACGTGCTCGGGCGCCCGACCCAGGTCACGTCGATCGCCCTGGCCAGGCTGCCCGATGCCTGGGGCGATGCGATCGCGACGCTGTTTCGCAAACTGACGGTTGGCGACCTGAGCCGCTGGGGCATCCAGACCTCGGCGCAGTCGCCGCTGCGCCAGTTGCGCGAGATGGGCAAGACGCCGATGATCGACGTCGGCACGCTCGCGCGCATCAAGCGCGGCGAGATCAAGGTGCATCCCGGCATTGAACGTTTTTCGGCGCACACGGTCCGATTTGTGGACGGCACCGAGCAGGCCTTCGATGCCGTGATCTTTGCCACCGGCTACGCGGCCGAGGTGCAGCGCCTGTTTCCGGACACCGAGGTGGCGGTTGATCGCAACGGCATGCCGCTCGAACGCTTCGGCCAGGGCGCCCTGGCCGGCGTGTATTTCGTCGGCTTCGACATCCGCCAGCCCGGCGGCCTGCTGCGTGCCATCGGCGCCGAGGCCAGGCAGGTGGCCGAGGCGATTGAACGCTCGGTCGGGGCAGGGTCTGCGCACGCATGAAAGGAACCCCCGCGATGAATGACCTCGAAGACCCCCGCATCGCCCTCTCGACGCCGCGCCAGGTGGCCGCCACGCACGAGGTGGTCAACGTCTCCAGCGAACGCGTGGACTACAACCTCTGCGCCACCGACGCCGCGCTGCGCGAGGCCGTGCGGCGCGAGGGCGCCGGCGCGGCCGAGGCCGACCTGCTCGCCTTCGGCGCGCGCATCGGCACGGCCGAGCACCTGGAGCTGGGTGTGCTGGCAAACCGCTACCCGCCCGAACTCGACACCCACGACCGCTTCGGCCGGCGCGTCGATCTGGTGCGCTTTCACCCGGCCTACCACGCGCTGATGGCGACGGCTATCGGGCAGGGCATTCACTGCTCACCGTGGCAGGCCCCGGGGCCCGGCGCGCATGTGGCGCGCGCCGCGAAGTTCTACCTGCATTCGCAGGTCGAGGCCGGTCACGGTTGCCCCATCACGATGAGCTTCGCGGCGGTGCCCACGTTGCGCCTTCAGCCCGAGCTGGCGGCAGTGTGGGAGCCCCGGTTGCTGCGGCGCGACTACGACCCTTCGAATCGGCCCGCCGACGCCAAGAAGGGCGTGACGCTCGGCATGGCGATGACCGAAAAGCAGGGCGGCTCGGACGTCCGCGCCAACACCACACGGGCCACGCCGGTGGGCCGCGTCGGGCCGGGCGAAGCCTATGAACTCGTCGGCCACAAGTACTTTGTTTCGGCGCCCATGTGCGACGCCTTCCTGACGCTGGCGCAGACGCCCGCCGGCCTCACCTGCTTTCTGCTGCCGCGCTGGTGCCCGGACGGCAGCAAGAACCCGCTGGAGCTGCAGCGCCTCAAGCGCAAGATGGGCAACGCCTCGAACGCGTCGAGTGAAACCGAGTTGCGCGCCGCGCTGGCCTGGCGCGTGGGCGATGAAGGGCGTGGCGTGCGCAGCATCATCGAGATGGTGGCGATGACGCGTTTCGATTGCATGATCGGCTCGGCCGCCGGCATGCGGGCCGCGCTGGTCCAGGCCCTGCA
>JAYSVE010000485.1:0-9400 GCA_043718725.1 Methylibium sp. | reverse complement strand
TAGCGCCCTCGTCGGTGTGGCCTTCCGCTTCGCTTAACAGCGTCGGCGCCCCAGACTGCGTTATTTCGCGGCTCAATGGCTGGCCTGCACTTTCCCCTCTCAACGCTTCGGAGGCGCCCTCGCGAGCGCCTCCGCATGACTCGGGGTCAGGGTGGTTCGCGATACCTTTCCTGTATCGAACTTTCATCGACTACTCTCTGCCAGTCTCCTGGCGCACTAAGCGATCCGGCAGCCCATCTTTCGTCAAAGCGCGGGAGCTGAGAACCTTGTGTCTCGGCAATCAGAGAACGAGTCGAGGTGAGCGTGGCTCAACAGCAGATGGAGCGTTGCCTGGAACAGGTGGCGGCGTATCGGGCGTCGGTTCAGAAGGCCAAGGCATAGGCCGAGGCGAACGACGTTGCGATGCGCTCGATGGCGCGTTGGTGCGTCCATTCGCGACGCTGTCAGCCGCGGATGGATGGCGTCAGCGCGGGGCCATCGGCAGCACCCAAGTCGAGCGGCTTCGTGACCGCCCGCGTAGCGCCGAGCGCCATGTCGACATCGGTTCGTGTCGAGCTGAGCGCGCGGGGACTGCGCAGCTCGAATTGCATTGGCCGCTGGCTCATACACGTGAGCTCGCCCCGCTGCTGCGCGAGATCGGCCGATGATTCGCATCGATGTCACCTGGCTGGCGCTTGGCGCCAGTGACTGCCTCTTCGTGTCCAAGGGCACGCCGGCCGAATGAGCCGGCGCAGGATTCGTCAGGTGTTCAACGGAGTCTGCGAGGTGGCAAGCACTTCAACGCGTTGCTTGCCGACTCGCTGCCCGAGAAGCGCAGCCACGGCCAGTTGGGCGACAAGCACCAACGCCGCGGTGGCCCAGGCATTCGGCGTCCCCAGCCACAGTGCAAGTGCCGACCCGCAGATCCCAGCCAGCAACAACGGCGCACCGGCTCTCAATCGCATGAAGCCCGGGCTGGACACCCAGTCCGCAAAGACAGCCGAGGCTCGAAATGCAATCGCCGCGATAAGCAAGAAGAGCAAGGCGAACTGCCACAGCGCAACCGGCGTCGCAAATGCCGTCGAATACGCGTCGAGCAGCGCGTAGTGAACAGGGATAACGGCGAAGGATGCCACGCCGCGGAGTGCCAGCGCCTTCGACATCGCGGGAAGCGAACGCACCACCATGACTGACGCGAGACCCGCGGCCAACACGATCCCGAGCGCCAGTTCGAAATAGGCGCCGCTCACGACTCCCCATCGAAAAAACGGGAGATTTAGACGCGCAAACAATCCACCGAGCATAAACAGGCCGGCCGCGAAAACAGCCCCGCGAATCAGCCAGCGGTCACGACGCGCAGGCGACGTCTCGCTCAACGCGTCGTACTGCCGGCCGAGGACAAAGCCCAGCAGTGGAAACACCATCCATGGGGACAGCGGATACGAAATGTTCTTGACGCCATGGACGCCGATCAGCCAATCGCCCCAGCCGCCAGTGTGAATATGCGCGCGTAGCAGCGACCCAAACCCATACCGCACGACGATCAGTACGCAGATCAAGGCGGCACACGCGACTGCGGGTCGCCGCAACCTCGCAATCAGCGTCACGGCGACCGATGAGAGCGCGATAAATCCGAAGAAATCCATTCCCCACGAAGCGCCAACACGCCAGTAGAAGAATTGATCCGCCAGTACCAGCAGCAACGCCTTCCACAGAACCGGCCACAGCGGTGCGACAACAGAAGTTCGGGCGGTGCTCAGGCCGATTCCAAAGCCGGTTGAAAAGAAAAAAACCACGGGGGCGAAACTGCCGATGAAGACAATCGCGGCGCCCACAGAGCCAGTCGGCAAGTCGGGCGGGAGCAGGCGATAGCCGGCATGATTGGCGATCATCAAGAGCGCCGCGCCCCCCCTCAAGACATCGAGTTCGATGGCGAAAGTTCGCGCCGGGGCGACTGCCGCTTCGCTCACGTGCAAAGGCTCAAGTCAGGGCCACCGTCTCACACGCCAGAGGTCGCCATCTTCTTCAACCGCCTGACCGCACCGCGGTAGTACCGCAGAACGATGGGTGGCACCCATTCATTCAAGTGCTGCTCACGTCGCAGCACTGCCGCCTCACGCTGGATCGCGGCGTCGTCACCGGGACGGGCAGCGTACATTGTCGAGCGGTTGGGCACTTCGTCGTAGACCGCCTTCGACGCCGTGTAGTAGTAGAGCGCCACCGATCGGCGCAGCACGCCGTCGGGCGTTGTCAACGGGTCGGGGTGGCCGTGATAGGAATCCGCGTCGGTGTTGAAAATCACACAGCGGTTCCAGACAGGCGCCACGCTCTTGACCTTTTGCTTCATGTCGCGGCTCCACAACTCGAGCGAGCCGCCGTATTCCTCACGCCAGTCTTCGTTGAGATAGACGATGACATTCATTCGCCGACTGACGTGCAGTTGGTTGTTGATGCGGAAATCGGCATGGATACCGAGCTTTCCACCGGTGCCAACTTCATGAAAACCGCCGCCGGCAAAGTATGGATCGGGCAGCAAACCGTCGATCGACGACAGCCCTTCCAAGAATTCGAGAAACGGCTGGGAGTTGAAGAACGCAAACGATTGGCGGCAGAAGCTGTCGCAGTCGGCGGGCAGAACTTGCCGTTTGTGGTGGCCGGCATAGCCGATCTCGAACACCACGTCGGACTCGAGCTTCTCCTGCGGAAAATGCTCGATAAGGCCCCTCACGAGAGCTTGCGGAAGAAAATTCTCGAGAACGATGTGAGGAAATGGTTCGGCAAAACAATAGTCGGCCGAAAGCGATTCGCCGATGGAGCGCGCATTCTTCGCATCGAGCTTGAAACCATTGGCTACATCAATGGACAAAACAGGGTTCACGGCATCTTCCTCGGCCTGTCGAATCTCGCGGGCACTATACCAATGCTCATTCGGTGAACAGGCGCGCGCCACCGGAAAACCGGCCCCCTTCGTGCATCATTTCCGCATTGAATCGGGTCGTCGCGGGAAGCTCCACCTGCCGGGAACGCGGCGCCTGGGGGCCATAGCCCGCAGCGACGGTCGTGTGTTACACCAGCACGCGCTCGATGCCGCCCTCGTTGGCGCGCTCCACGTACTCGGGCAGCCAGTCGGGGCCGAGGATCTGGTGGGCCATTTCGACGACGATGTAGTCGGCCTCCAGCAGGCCGTTGTTCAGGTCGCCCGTGTAGCGGGACAGGCCTTGCAGGCAACTGGGGCAACTGGTGAGGATCTTGACGCTGCCCTGGGCCGGCACGGCACCGGTCGCCCTGAGGGCCGCCTCATCCTTGCGCAGCTCTTCTTCCTTGCGGAATCGGACCTGCGTGGCGATGTCCGGCCGCGTGATGCCCAGGGTGCCGCTCTCGCCGCAGCAGCGCTTGCTGTCGATGACGTTGGGCCCCACCAGCGCCTTGACGGTCTTCAGTGGCTCCTGCAATTTCATCGGGCTGTGGCAGGGGTCGTGGTACAGGTAGCCGGCGCCTTGGGCGGCCGCGCCCAGCGTGATGTTCTTCTCCAGCAGGTATTCGTGGATGTCGATGATGCGGCAGCCGGGGAAAATGTCCTCGAATTTGTAGCCCTGCAACTGGTCGTAGCAGGTGCCGCAACTCACCACCACGGTCTTGATGTCCAGGTAGTTGAGGGTGTTGGCGACGCGGTGGAACAGCACGCGGTTGTCGGTGATGATCTTCTCGGCCTTGTCGAACTGGCCCGCGCCGCGCTGCGGGTAGCCGCAGCACAGGTAGCCGGGCGGCAGCACGGTCTGAACACCCGCATGCCACAGCATCGCCTGCGTGGCCAGGCCGACCTGGCTGAACAGCCGCTCCGAGCCGCAACCGGGGAAATAGAACACCGCCTCGGTGTCGGCCGTGGTGGTCTTGGGGTTGCGAATGATGGGGACGTAGTCCTTGTCCTCAATGTCCAGCAAGGCGCGCGCGGTGCGTTTGGGCAGGCCGCCGGGCATCTTCTTGTTGATGAAGTGAATGACCTGCTCTTTCAGCGGCGCCTTGCCCACGCTGGGGCGCGGCGCGGCGGTCTGCTTGTTGGCCAGGCCGCGCAGCAAGTCGTTGGCCAGGCGCTGCGCCTTGAAGCCGACATCGACCATGCCGCGGCGCATCAGGCGAATGCTCTCGGGGTTCGTCGCATTGAGGAACATCATGGCCATTTTGTTGGCCGGCCGAAAACTCTTCTTGCCCATCTTGCGCAGCAGGTTGCGCATGTTCATCGACACGTCGCCGAAGTCGATGTTCACCGGGCACGGGCTCAGGCACTTGTGGCACACGGTGCAGTGGTCGGCCACGTCTTCGAACTCGTGCCAGTGCTTGACGCTGATTCCGCGGCGCGTCTGCTCTTCGTACAGGAAGGCCTCGACCAGCAGCGAGGTCGCCAAAATCTTGTTGCGCGGGCTGTACAGCAGGTTGGCGCGCGGCACATGCGTGGCGCACACCGGCTTGCACTTGCCGCAGCGCAGGCAGTCTTTCATGCTGTCGGCAATGGCGCCGATGTCGCTCTGCTGCATGATCAGCGACTCGTGGCCCATCAGCCCGAAGCTGGGGGTGTAGGCGTTGGTCAAATCCGCCATCAACGCGCTGCCGTCGGCCGACACGTTGCGCAGCAGCTTGCCCTTGTTGAAGCGGCCGTCGGGGTCGACCTTGTGCTTGTAGGCCGTGAAATCGGCCATCTCCTCGACGCTGAGGAATTCCAGCTTGGTGATGCCGATGCCGTGTTCGCCCGAGATCACGCCGTCCAGCGAGCGCGCGAGCTTCATGATGCGCGCCACCGCCTCGTGCGCGGTCTGCAGCATCTGGTAGTTGTCGGAGTTGACCGGGATGTTGGTGTGCACATTGCCGTCGCCGGCATGCATGTGCAGCGCCACCCACACGCGGCCCTTCAGCACGTCCTTGTGAATCTTCTGGCATTCATCGACGATCGGCTGCAAGGCCGAACCGGCGAAGATGCTCTGCAGCGGCGCGCGGATCTGCGTCTTCCAAGACGCGCGCAGCGTGTGGTCCTGCAGTTGTTCGAAGTACGTGCGGCGGTCGCCGCCGGCTTCGCCCGAGGCTGCGGCATCCAGGCGGTTCAGCCAACGCTGCCACAGGTCGCGCACCTCGGACAGCAGCACCAGCGCCTGCTGCACGCGGTCTTCGAGCAACTCGGCCGAGGCAATGTCGCCGGCGTCGTCGCTCTTGCCCAGCGGCAGGTTGCCCTTGCTGAAGAACGCCTCCAGCGCGTCGACCAGCGCCAGCTTGTTGCGCAGGCTCAGCTCGATGTTGATGCGCTCGATGCCCTCGGTGTACTCGCCCATGCGCGGCAGCGGGATCACCACGTCCTCATTCACCTTGAAGGCGTTGGTGTGCTTGCTGATGGCGGCGGTGCGCTTGCGATCGAGCCAGAACTTCTTGCGCGCGTCGGCGCTGACCGCGATGAAGCCTTCGCCGGCGCGGCCGTTGGCCAGGCGCACGACTTCGCTGGCGGCGCGCGCCACGGCGTCGGCGTCGTCGCCGGCTATGTCGCCAAACAGCACCATCTTCGGCAAACCGCCGCGCTTGCTTTTCGTCGCGTAGCCCACGGCCTTGAGATAGCGGTCGTCCAGGTGCTCCAGACCGGCCAGCACCGCGCCGCCATCGCGCGCCTGCGCGAACATGTAGTCCTTGATGTCAACGATGCTGGGCACCGCGTCTTTCGCGTTGCCGAAGAACTCCAGGCACACCGTGCGGGTGTGCGCCGGCATCCGATGCACGATCCAGCGCGCGCTGGTGATGAGGCCGTCGCAACCTTCCTTCTGAATGCCCGGCAGGCCGGCCAGGAACTTGTCGGTCACGTCCTTGCCCAGGCCTTCCTTGCGGAACACGCCGCCGGGAATGTCCAGCCGTTCGGTGCGCTCCAGCGTCGTGCCCGTGGCGTCGAAATAGCGCAATTCAAAGCCGGCCACCGGGGCGTCGTGGATCTTGCCCAGGTTGTGGTCCAGCCGCACCACCTCCAGCCACTTGGCGTTGGGTGTGACCATGCGCCACGAGGCCAGGTTGTCCAGCGCCGTGCCCCACAGCACGGCCTTCTTGCCGCCCGCGTTCATCGCGATGTTCCCGCCGATGCACGAGGCCTCGGCCGACGTCGGGTCGACCGCGAAGACATGGCCGGCGCGCTCGGCCGCGTCGCTGACGCGCTGGGTCACGACGCCGGCTTCGGTCCACACGGTGGCCACGTCAAAGTCCAGCCCCGGCAGGCGCAGCATCTCGACCTCGGTCATCGCCTCCAGCTTTTCGGTGTTGATGACGGCGCTGTCCCAGGTCAGCGGAATCGCGCCTCCGGTGTAGCCGGTGCCGCCGCCGCGCGGGATGATGGTCAGGCCGAGTTCAATGCAGCCCTTCACCAGCCCCGCCATCTCGGCCTCGGTGTCGGGCGTGAGCACCACGAACGGGTACTCGACGCGCCAGTCGGTGGCGTCGGTGACGTGCGAGACGCGGCTCAGGCCATCGAACTTGACGTTGTCCTTGGCGGTGACGCGGCTGAGCACCCTGGATGTGCGGCGCCGCAGTTCGGTGACCTTGTCGAACTGGGCGGCAAAACTCTCCACCGCCGCGCGCGCCGAGGTCAGCAGTTCGCCGACGATCGCATCGCGCTCGGCGCCGCGCTCTTCGTCCACAAGAGGCGCGCGCCGCGCCTCGATCTCGCCCAGGCGGTGGTGCAGCGCCTCGATCAGCAGGCGGCGGCGCTTCGGGTTGTCGAGCAAATCGTCTTGCAGATAAGGGTTGCGCTGCACCACCCAGATGTCGCCCAGCACCTCGTACAACATGCGCGCCGAGCGGCCGGTGCGGCGCTCCTGGCGCAGCAGGTTGAGCACCTCCCAGGCGCGGCCTCCCAACAGGCGGATGACGATCTCGCGGTCGGAGAACGAGGTGTAGTTGTAGGGAATTTCGCGCAGCCGAGGCGCGGTGTCGGCCGGGTCCGCGGGAGCGGGAATGCGGGGCGGGACGGGCAATATTTGCCCGAGGGGCAGCGGTGCGTTCATGGGGGCCGGGGCTCGTCGGCGCCCGTGTTTGCGCTTGAGGGCCGATCCTACCGCAGCGCAGCAAAACGGCCGCTGCCGGGAGCCGCGTGCCAGGGGGTTATCCCCCGTTGTAGCGCACCCACTTAGGCCGGATAAACGCGACTGTCACACTCCGGCGCCAAACTCGCGCGCTGGTTTCGAGCGCCAATCTGTGTCGCCCGGTTCGTTGGCCCCCAAGAAATTCGCGGAGTTCCCATGAAGAGCAAGCTGGTTTTACCGTCTTTCGTCGCGTTGGCGTTTGTGTTTTCCTCACCGGCACGGGCCCAGGCCGAAATCCAGTGGTGGCACTCGATGGGTGGCGCCCTGGGAGAGTGGGTCGGCGACCTTGCGAAAGACTTCAACGCCAGCCAAAAAGACTACAAGATCGTGCCCACCTTCAAGGGCAACTACGACGAGTCGATGACGGCCGCGATCGCGGCCTTTCGCTCCGGCAACGCACCCCACATCCTGCAGGTGTTCGAGGTCGGCACCGCCACGATGATGGCCAGCAAGGGCGCCATCGTGCCGGTGGCGCAGATCATGAAGGACGCCGGTGTCAGCTTCGACCCCAAGGCCTACGTGCCCGCGGTGGCCGGCTACTACACCGCGCCGAACGGCCAGATGCTGAGCTTCCCGTTCAACAGTTCAACAACCGTTTTCCATTACAACAAAGACGCCTTCAAGACCGCCGGTCTTGACCCCGAGAAGCCACCCAAGACCTGGCCCGAGGTGACGCTGGCCGCGGCCAAGCTCAAGGCCGGCGGCCACAAGTGCCCGTTCACCACCAGTTGGGTGAGCTGGACCCAGTTGGAGAGCTTCTCTGCCTGGCACAACGTCGAGTTCGCGACCAAGGGCAACGGCATGCGCGGCAACGACACGCGGCTGGCGTTCAACACGCCGCTGCATGTGCGTCACATCGAGAACCTGGCCAACATGTCCAAGCAGGGCCTGTTCGTCTACAAGGGCCGCGGCAATGCGGCCGACGCCACCTTCGTCTCGGGTGAATGCGCCATGACCACCGGCAGCTCGGCGCTGTACGGCAACATCAAGCGCAACTCCAAGTTCGCCTCGGGCATCTCGACTCTGCCGTTCTACCCGGATGTGCCCGGCGCCCCACAGAACACGGTGCTTGGCGGCGCCAGCCTGTGGGTGATGTCGGGCAAGAAGCCCACCGAATACAAAGGCGTGGGGCAGTTCTTCGCGTTCCTGTCCAAGGCCGACGAGGCCGCCAAGAGCCACCAGCGCACCGGCTACCTGCCGGTGACGATCGCGTCCTACGAGCTGACCGAGAAGGGCGGGTTCTACAAGGAAAACCCGGGCACCGACGTTTCGGTGACCCAGATGATCCGCAAGACCACCGACAAGTCGCGCGGCATCCGGTTGGGCAACTTCGTGCAGATCCGCACCATCATCGACGAAGAGATGGAAAACATCTGGAGCGGCAAGAAAAGCGCGCAAGAGGGCATCGACTCGGCGGTCAAGCGTGGCAACGAGCAGTTGGAGCGCTTCGAGAAGGCGAACCAGGGCTGACCCATCTTGGCCGTCGAGAAGCGCGTCCTCTTCAAGAGCGGGTGGCTGCCCTGGGTGCTGATCGCGCCACAGATGGCCATCGTGCTGGTGTTCTTCTTCTGGCCCGCCGGCCAGGCGCTGTACCAAAGCGTGCTGAGCCAGGACGCGTTCGGCACGTCGACGCAATTCGTCGGCCTGGAGAACTTCAATCGCTTGTGGGCCGACGAGACCTACCTCGCCTCCTTCAAGACCACGGCTGTGTTCTCGATTCTCGTGGCGGTGTTCGGCCTGTCGATTGCGCTGACGCTGGCGGTCATGGCCGACCGCGTGGTGCGCGGCGCGACCCTCTACAAGACGCTGCTGATCTGGCCGTATGCGGTGGCGCCGGCCGTGGCGGGGGTCTTGTGGCTGTTTATGTTTGCGCCGTCGGTGGGCATCGTCAGCTATGTCTTGCGTGAGCTGGGATTCAACTGGAACCACCTGCTCAACGGCAACCATGCGATGGCGTTGATCGTGATGGCCGCGGTGTGGAAGCAGATTTCCTACAACTTCCTGTTCTTCCTGGCGGGCCTGCAATCCATCCCGAAAAGCCTGATCGAAGCCGCGGCCATCGACGGCGCCCGGCCCTGGAAGCGCTTCTGGAGCATCGTCTTCCCGCTGCTGTCGCCGACCACATTTTTCCTGCTGGTGATCAACATCGTCTATGCGTTCTTCGACACCTTCGCCATCGTCGACGCCGCCACCAACGGCGGGCCGGGCAAGGACACGGCCATCCTGGTCTACAAGGTCTACTACGACGGCTTCAAGGCACTGGACATCGGCGGCTCGGCGGCGCAGTCGGTGGTGTTGATGGTGATCGTGATTGCGCTCAC
>JAYSVE010000484.1:0-3915 GCA_043718725.1 Methylibium sp. | reverse complement strand
CCAGCGTGACGATCACGCCTTCGCCGAACTTGGCGTGAAACACGCTCTGGCCGGAGCGCAGCCCGTGGCTGGCGGTCTTGGGGCCGGCGCCGAAGGCGGGCCCGCCGCCATTCACGTCGCCGGCGCCGACGCTGGAGTGCAGGCCCGAACCCTTCACCCAGGCGGCGCGGTAGTCGCGCGCAAAGCCCGAACCGAAGCCCTGGTTGCGCGGCGTGATCCACTTCAAGGCGGCCTCGGGCAACTCGTCGACGAAGCGGCTCTTGACGTTGTAGCGCGTCTGCCCGTGCAGCATGCGGGTCTGGCTGAAGCTCAGGTACAGGCGCTTGCGGGCGCGCGTGATGGCCACGTACATCAAGCGGCGTTCTTCTTCCAGGCCATCGACATCGGAGGCCGAGTTTTCATGCGGGAACAGGCCCTCTTCCAGGCCGGTGATGAACACGCAATCGAACTCCAGGCCCTTGGCCGAGTGCACGGTCATCAACTGGATCGCGTCCTGCCCGGCCTGGGCCTGGTTGTCGCCGGCCTCGAGCGAGGCATGGGTGAGGAAAGCGGCCAGCGGCGACATGATCTCGCCGGTGTCGGCGTCCGGCGTCACATCGACCGAAGCCACCGCCGCCGGCGTGCCTGCGCTGATGCTGCCGGCGTGCTCGTCGACCGGCAACGCCACGGCGTCCTTGCCAAAGCCCTCCTGCGTGACAAAGGCTTCGGCCGCGTTGACGAGTTCGGCCAGGTTCTCCAGCCGGTCGGCGCCTTCCTTGTCGGTCTTGTAGAACCCCACCAGGCTGGAGGCCTCGAGCATGTGCTCGATGATTTCGCGCAAGGTCAGGCCGTGGGTGGCCTCGCGCATCGCATCGATCTTGTCGACGAAGCCCTGAAGGTTGGCGCCGCCCTTGCCGCTGAGCGCCCCGACGCTCTGCACCAGGCTGCGGCCACTGGCGCGGGCCGCGTCCTGCAGTTGCTCGACGGTGCGCGCGCCGATGCCGCGGGTCGGGAAGTTGACGACACGCAAAAAGCTGGTGTCGTCGTTCGGGTTCTCGATCAGGCGCAGGTAGCTCAGCGCATGCTTGACCTCGGCGCGTTCGAAGAAGCGCAGGCCGCCATACACCTTGTACGGCATGCCTGCGTTGAAGAGCGCGCTCTCGATGACGCGGCTCTGCGCATTGCTTCGGTACAGCAGCGCGATGTTGCTGCGCGCCGTGCCGTCGCGGTGCAACTGCTGGGCCTCTTCGACGAACCACTGGGCTTCGGCGAAGTCGCTGGTCGCCTCGCGCACCCGCACCGGCTCGCCGGGCCCGGCCTCGGTGTGCAGGTTCTTGCCCAGGCGGCGGGTGTTGTGCGCGATCAGCTCGTTGGCGGCGGCCAGGATGTTGCCGAACGAGCGGTAGTTGCGCTCCAGTTTGATGACCTGCCGCACCTGGAACTGGCGCTCGAAGTCGGCCATGTTGCCGACCTGCGCGCCGCGAAAGGCGTAGATGCTCTGGTCGTCGTCGCCGACCGCGAACACCGCGCAGCCGTTCTGGCCCGGCGGGCCGGCAAACATCTTCAACCAGGCGTATTGCAGCTTGTTGGTGTCCTGGAATTCGTCGACCAGTATGTGCCTGAAGCGGCGCTGGTAGTGCTCGCGCAGCGCGGGGTTGTCGCGCATCAGCTCATAGGTTCGCAGCATCAGCTCGGCGAAGTCGACCACGCCTTCACGCTGGCACTGGTCTTCGTAGGCCTGGTAGATCTGCACCATCACCCGGGTCTGCTCGTCGCGAACCTCCACGTCCTTGGGCCGCAGCCCGTCGTCCTTGGTGCCGGCGATGAACCAGCTCACCTGCTTGGGCACGAAGCGTTCTTCGTCCAGGTTCATCGCCTTGACGATGCGTTTGACGGCCGAGAGCTGGTCGCTGGAATCGAGGATCTGAAAGCCCTGCGGCAGCGCGGCCAGCTTCCAGTGGGCGCGCAAGAAGCGGTTGCACAGGCCGTGGAAGGTGCCGATCCACATGCCGCGCACCGGCAACGGCAGCATCGCGCCCAGGCGCGTGAGCATCTCCTTGGCGGCCTTGTTGGTAAAGGTCACGGCCATCACGCCACCCGGCGAGAGCTGGCCGGTCTGGATCAGCCAGGCGATGCGCGTGGTCAGCACGCGGGTCTTGCCCGAACCCGCACCGGCAAGAATGAGCGCCGGGCGCGCCGGCAAGGTGACGGCCGCGAGTTGCTCGGGGTTCAAGCCGCGCAGCAGACCCTGGGACTCCCGCAGCGCCTCGCCGGCCTGTCCCGCTGACGCCGCGTTCTGTTCAAACTGGAGCATGGACGGAACGTCCGGCGGGGCGTGGCGGGGGTCGTCGTGCGGGTGGGTCATCGGTGCATTTTAGGAGCCAGGGACACTTGCCCTACAGTGCGCGCAAGGAGGTCGGCGCGGCGCGAATGTTCATGCCGCGTCGCCCTCGTCAAGGAAGCGCAACCATGGAAATCTTCGACTACGACAATGTGCTGCTGTTGCCGCGCAAGTGCCGCGTGCAAAGCCGAGGTGAATGCGATGCCTCGGTGGAGTTCGGCCCGCGCCGCTTCAACCTGCCGGTGGTGCCGGCCAACATGAAGACGGTGGTCGACGAGCCCATCACCGAATGGCTCGCGGCCAACGGCTTCTTCTACGTGATGCACCGCTTCGATGTCGACAACCTGGCCTATGCACAGCGGATGCGCGACAAGGGCCTGTTCGTCTCACTCAGTATGGGCGTGAAGCAGCCTGACTACGCCGTCATCGACACGCTGGCCTCAAGCGGCCTGGGCGCCGACTACATCACCATCGACATCGCCCACGGCCACGCCGACAGCGTGCACAGGATGATCGAGCACATCAAGGCCAGGCTGCCGGCCACGTTCGTGATTGCCGGCAACGTGGCCACGCCGGAAGCGGTGATCGACCTGGAAACCTGGGGCGCTGACGCCACCAAGGTCGGCGTCGGTCCGGGCAAGGTGTGCATCACCAAACTCAAGACCGGTTTCGGCACCGGCGGCTGGCAACTCTCGGCGTTGAAGTGGTGCGCCCGCGTGGCGACCAAGCCCATCGTCGCCGATGGCGGCATTCGCGACCATGGCGACATCGCCAAAAGCGTGCGCTTCGGCGCGTCGATGGTGATGATCGGCTCGCTGTTCGCCGGCCATGAAGAGTCGCCCGGCAAGACCGTCGAAGTCGACGGCACGCTGTTCAAGGAGTACTACGGCTCGGCCAGCGACTTCAACAAGGGCGAGTACAAGCACGTCGAAGGCAAGCGCATCCTGGAGCCGATCAAGGGTCGGCTGGCCGACACGCTGCGCGAAATGCGCGAAGACTTGCAGAGTTCGATTTCCTACAGCGGCGGCACCCGGCTGTTCGACATCCGCAAGGTCAACTATGTGATCCTGGGCGGCGACAACGCCGGCGAGCATCTGCTGATGTAGCGTCCATGGGCCCCATTCAAGGGGTCCACATTCCCTGCCGCACCGAAGTGCCAGCCAGGTCACCGTGCTTGGCAGGTGTGGGCGCCTCCGCCAGACCTTGGCGGGCCGGGTGCGCACCTACAATCCGGCGCTTCCCTTTTGCACCTTGTTTCGCGCGTGACGACCCGAGCCGCGCGTGGATGACAGCTTGCCATGACCGACCTTGCCAAATCGTTCGAACCCGCCGCCATCGAAGCCCGCTGGGCCCCGCTGTGGGAAAGCAGCGGCCTGTACGCGCCCACGCTCGACCCGGCCAAGCCGTCGTTCGCCATCCAGTTGCCGCCACCCAATGTGACCGGCACGCTGCACATGGGCCACGCGTTCAACCAGACCATCATGGACTCGCTGACGCGCTACCACCGCATGAAGGGTTTCAACACGCTGTGGGTGCCCGGCACCGACCACGCGGGCATCGCCACGCAGATCGTCGTGGAGCGCCAACTGGAGCAG
>JAYSVE010000483.1:0-1680 GCA_043718725.1 Methylibium sp. | reverse complement strand
GGCCGCGTGACCATGGTCAACACGAAGGCACTTCACAACGTCAGCCGAACAGGTCGCGCTGACCATTGGCTGTAGGCCGCAAGGGCTTGCGAAACTGTGTCAAGTCAAGTTCCACGCGCTCGCGATTGAGCCCCAGCCGCGCCGCGGCCTTGTGGAACCGCTGCCGCAACAACTCCGCCCACACCCCCTCGCCCTTCATGCGCGACCCAAAACGCGCGTCGTTGTCACGCCCGCCGCGCATCTCGCGCACGCGCGCCATCACGCGCGCGGCGCGCTCGGGAAAGTGATGCGCCAGCCACTGCTGGAACAGCGGGTTCACTTCCCAGGGCAGCCGCAAGACGACGCTGAAGGCCGACGTCGCACCGGCGTTCGCCGCGGCTTCGAGAATGCGCTCGAGTTCGGGCTCGTTGATGAACGGGATGATGGGCGACACGCTCACACCCACCGGCACGCCGGCCCGGGCGAGCGCGGCGATGGTTTGCAGGCGCCGGTGCGGTGCCGCGGCGCGGGGTTCGAGGATGCGTGCCAGGCCGGGGTCCAGTGAGGTGACCGAGACGTACACCGCCGCCAAGCCCTTTGCGGCCATGGGGGCGATCAGGTCCAGGTCGCGTTCGACGCCGGACGATTTGGTGACGAGCGAAAACGGATGACTGCATTCGCTCATCACTTCGAGGATGGCGCGGGTGATGCCGAGCTTGCGTTCGGCCGGCTGGTAGGCGTCGGTCGCCGAGCCGATGTTGAGCAGCAAGGGCTCGTAGGCGTGGGCGGCAAAGGCTTCGCGCAAGCGCTGCGCGGCGTTGACCTTGGCGACGATGCGGGTCTCGAAGTCCAGCCCCGGCGACATGTTCAGGTAGCCGTGCGTGGGCCTGGCAAAGCAGTACACGCAGCCGTGTTCGCAGCCGCGGTACGGGTTGATGGACAGGTCGAATGAAATGTCGGGCGAATCGTTGCTCGACAGAATCGACCTGGCCTGCTCTTCGATGATGTGGGTGGCCGGCGCCAGTGGCTCCTCGCGCGCCGACTGCTCCAGCGTGCCCCAGCCGTCGTCGCAGGGCTCGGTGGTCTGGGCCGTGAAGCGATGCTCGATGGACCAGGCCGAGCCACGGCCTTTGAGCGCGCCGGGGTCGGGCAGATTCGGCGGGCCGCGAAGCGGGTGAATCGGGATGTTGGGGCGGGCGCTGGACATACTGGGAATATATCCAGTCTTTTCCCAAACCGCCAGGAGGTCACGCCACCTGTTTGCGCCGCGCCTTCCAGGCCCCGAACATCACCAGCAGCCCCGGCAACAGAATCGCCGCCCAGATGATCTTGTCCAGGTGCTCCTTGACCCACGGAATGTTGCCGAACAGGTAGCCGGCCAGCGTGATGCCGCCCACCCACAGCACCGCGCCGGTCACGTTGTAGAACGTGAACTTGCTGCGGGTCATCTGCGCGACGCCGGCCACGAACGGCGCGAAGGTGCGCAAAAAGGGCATGAAGCGCGCCGCGATGATGGTGACGCCGCCGTATTTTTCGTAGAACAAATGTGCCTGGTTGAACGCCTGTTTGTTGAAGAAGCGCGAACTTTCCCACTTGAAGACTTTGGGTCCGAAGTAGCGCCCGATCGCATAGTTGGACTGGTCGCCCATGATGGCCGCCGCGATCAGCAGCGCGATCACGAAGGGCAGGTTCATCAACCCG
>JAYSVE010000482.1:0-1680 GCA_043718725.1 Methylibium sp. | reverse complement strand
TCGCCGGGGCCGGTGCCAGCCCCAGGTCGCCGCGTTCATCGAAGACATAGACCTGGCCCGGATCCAGGTACAGCGTGATCGGCTCGCCGAGCTTGAAGACATGCACCCCGGTGAGTTGCGCGACCAGTTCACCGACCTGGGTTTCGACGTGCACGAAGGTGTCCGAGCCGGAAATCTCGGCCAGCTCGACGCTGCCGGCCAGCGCGATGTCGCCGGGGCGCGCCCGCACGCGCAGGGCGCTGGCGCGCACGCCGAGGGTCAGCGTGGCGCTGGTCGCCGCGGGCAGGGCCAGCGACAGCGCCACGCCACCCGCCAGGGCGACACCCTGCGCGGTTCGGGTGCCCGGCAACAGGTTCATCGGCGGGTCGCTGAAGGCGCGTGCGACGCGGATCGACTTGGGGGCGTGGAACACCTCGGTCGTCGGCCCGTACTGGAGCAACTCGCCGGCGTCCAGCACCGCGGTGTAGCCGCCCAGCAGCAGCGCCTCGGTGGGCTCGGTGGTGGCGTAGACGACGGTCGATTCACCGCTGGCGAAGAGCTGCGACAACTCCTCGCGCAACTCTTCGCGCAGCTTGTAGTCCAGGTTGACCAGCGGCTCGTCCAGCAGCATCAGCGGCGCCTTCTTGGCCAGCGCGCGCGCCAGCGCCACCCGCTGCTGCTGGCCGCCCGACAGCTCGGCCGGCAGGCGCTTCAGGAAGGGCTCGATGTGCAGCTTGGCGGCCAGCTCGTTGACGCGCGCATCGATGTTCGCCTCGCGCCGCAGCTTGAGCGGCGAGGCGATGTTGTCGGCCACCGTCATCGACGGGTAGTTGATGAACTTCTGGTAGACAATCGCCACGTTGCGCTCGCGCACCGGCCGGCCGGTCACGTCCTGGCCATCGGCCAGCACGCGGCCCTTGGCCGGCTTGTCGAGCCCGGCCATCACGCGCATCAGCGTGGTCTTGCCGGCCTGCGTGGCGCCCAGCAGCACGGTGACGGCCAGCGGCACCAGCGTCAGGTCCAGCGGATACAGGTGCACCTGGGCACCGAAGCGCTGTTCGATCTGTTCGAGCATCAATTGCATGAAGCCACCGCCGCTGTCCAGTGTGCGCCACACCAGGCCGCGACGGTGTCGCGCTGTGCCGCGTTCAGGTGCAGGCCGAGCTTGGTGCGGCGCCACAGCACGTCGTCGGCGCAGCGTGCCCATTCATGCCTGTGCAGGTAGTTCAGCTCGGCCTCGAACAGGCCGTTGACCACTTCGCGGCCCAGCCCCTGAGTGCCCAGCAGCGCCTTCACGCGCGAGCCATAACAGCGCGCCAGGCGCCGGCACACCGCGGCGGGAATCGACGGGTGCTGACGGGCCAGCGCCTCGACGAAACGGTTGAAATCGCCGACCACGTCGGCGCGCGCGGACGGCGCCGTGCCGGGCGCGGCCGCCAGGTCGCCGCCCGGCAGAACGGCGCCGGCGGTCCATGCGCCGCGCTGGATCTGCAGCGGCGCGGCGAGCAGGTCGGCCGCCTCTTCGGCGAGCTTGCGAAAGGTGGTGATCTTGCCGCCCCACACCGACAGCAGCGGCGCCTGTGCGGTGTCGAGTTCGAGCGCGTAGTCGCGCGTCACGGCCGACGGGTCGCCGGATTCGTCGTCCAGCAGCGGGCGCACGCCGGAATAGGTCCACACCACATCGGCCGGCACCACGGCCTG
>JAYSVE010000481.1:0-9411 GCA_043718725.1 Methylibium sp. | reverse complement strand
CCGGCGCGGACGAGGCGCGCCGCTGGGTGCTGCCGTTGTCGGCACGCACGGCGCAGGCCGCCCTGCAACGCGCCCGAGACCTGGCCGACCATCTCGAGCGCCACCCGGGCCTGGCGCTGGACAGCGTCGCCGCCACGCTGATGCGCGGGCGCAAGCCGATGGCGCAGCGCCTCTGCGTGCTCGCCTCCAGCAGCGCCGAGGCGGTGACGGCGTTGCGCAGCGCCACGAGCCCGCAACCCGGGTTGGCCCAGCCCCGCCTGGTGTTTCTGTTCCCGGGCCAGGGGTCGCAGCACCCCGGCATGGCGCGCGGTTTGTACGACGAGGCACCGGCGTTTCGCGAAGCGCTTGACCGGGCGCTGGACATCGCCATGGCCGCCCTGGGCGTCGACCTGCGCCACTGGCTCACCCAGGCCGACCCGAAGGACGCCGCGCTCGCGCAGGCGCTGGCCGAAACCCGCTACGCGCAGCCCGCGCTGTTCAGCGTGTCCTATGCGCTGGCCGCCTGGCTGGACAGCCTGGGGCTCAAACCCGACGCAATGATCGGCCACAGCATCGGCGAGTACGCGGCGGCCTGCCATGCCGGCGTGTTCACGCTCGAAGATGCAATGACCGCGGTGATCGCGCGTGGCCAGGCCATGTTCGAGCAACCGCGTGGCGCCATGCTGGCGGTGCGCAGCGGCGTCGACGCGTTGGCGCCGCTGCTGCCGGCCGGCGTCGAGGTGGCCGGCTGCAATGCGCCGGCGCTGACCGTCGTGGCGGGCGCCGCCGAGGCGATCACCCGCTTCGCGCAACAGCTCGAAGCGCGGGAAATCGGCGCGACCCCGTTGCGCGTCTCGCATGCCTTTCACAGCGCCAGCATGGAGGGCGCGTTGCCGGGGGTCGCCCAGGCCCTGCGGCGGGTCTCGCTGCGGGCCCCGGCCACACCGGTGTACTCGTGCGTCAGTGGCGCGCCGCTGCAGGCCCACGAGGCCACCGACCCGCGGTACTGGGCGCGCCAGGTTCGCGCGCCGGTGCAGTTCAGCCGCGCGCTGGCAGCCGAGTTGGCGGGCGGCGACACGGTGTTCGTCGAGGTCGGTCCCGGCCAGGCCTTGACGGCCTTGCTGCGCCAGCATCGCACGCCGAAAGGCACGGTGCCGCGCCATGTCGCGTTGCTGGGCACGGCGCAGAACCCGGGCGATCCGGCGCGGCACGCGATGTCCGCGCTGGGCGACCTGTGGTGCGCAGGCGTCGACGTGGCCTGGCCGGTCGCCGCATCGGCCCGGCGGGTTGCGCTGCCCACCTACCCCTTCCAACGTGAACGCCACTGGTTCACCCAGACCGGCCTGGCCGTTCAAGGCCAGCGCGGCGCAACCGCCCTGTTGCCGAATGGCGCCGGCACCGTTCAGCCTGACATTGAAACTGCCGACAACTCCCGCATGACGACCCGCATTCCCACCCTCGAATCCGAACTCAGGCGTTTGCTTGGTGACGTGTCTGGCCTGTCCCCCGACGAAATGACGACGCAGGCCAGCTTCGTCGACCAGGGACTCGACTCCTTGTCGCTGACCCAGGCCACGCTGGAGATCGAACGGGTCTTCGGCGTCAAGCTGCGCTTTCGCCGCTTGCTCGAAGACCTGGACAGCATCGGCGCATTGGCGGGCTTCCTCGATGCCACGCTGCCAGCCGACAAATTTGCCGCGCCGGTGGCGGTCGCCGCGGCGCTGCAAGGGATGGCCGCGCCGCCCTGCGCGGCCCTGCCGGCGCCCGCGTTCGGCGGCGGCGCGATGCAACAGTTGATGCAGCAGCAGATGCTGCTGATGTCGCAGCAAAACCTGGTGCAGCAGCAAATGCTGTTGATGTCCCAGCAAATCGTGCTGCTGGCCGAACCCACGGCGGCGCAAGCCCCGCTGGCCCCGGCGCTCGATCCCGTTCCCGGCATCGCCGCGGCCGGGTTCACCGGCGGGCCGACGCTGCATTCGTTGGTCGAAAGGCCTTTCGGCGCCTCGCCGCGCCTGACGCTGAAGGCCCAGCAGGACTTCACGCCCGAGCAGCGCCGCTGGCTGGATGACTTCATCGCCCGCAGCAATGCCCGCACGGCCCGGTCCAAGGCCTTCGGCCAGCGGCACCGCCGCGTCATGGCCGACCCGCGCGTCGTCACCGGCTTCAACCCGCTTTGGAAAGACCTGGTCTACCCACTCGTCGTCGACCGCTCCAGCGGCGCCTGCCTGTGGGACGTGGATGGCAACGAGTACATCGACCTGCTGTCGTGCTTTGGCGGCAACCTGCTCGGCCACCAGCCCGAGGGCGTGGTCCAGGCGATGAGCGAACAATTGCAGCGCGGCCTGGAGGTCGGCCCACAGAATCCGCTGGCCGCCGAGGTGGCCCAGTTGATCGCCGATTTCACCGGCATGGAACGGGTCGGCTTTTGCAACACCGGCTCCGAGGCGGTGATGGGCGCGATGCGCATTGCCCGCACGGTGAGCGGGCGCAAGACGATTGCGATCTTCACCAATTCGTACCACGGCATCTTTGATGAAGTGATCGTGCGCGGCACCAAGCAACTGCGCTCGCTGTCGGCCGCGCCGGGCATCCTGGCCAACGCGGTCGAGAACATCCTGGTGCTCGACTGGAACAGCGAAGACTCGCTGCGGGTGCTGCGCGAACGCGGGCCCGAGCTGGCGGCCATCATGACCGAGCCGATCCAGAACAAGCACCCGACGCTGCAACCGCGCGAGTTCGTGGAGTCGCTGCGTCGCATTGCCGACGGCTGCGGCTGTGCGCTAATCTTTGACGAAGTGGTCACTGGTTTTCGCGTCGCGCCCGGCGGCGCCCAGGAGTTCTACGGCGTGCGCGCCGACATCGCCACCTACGGCAAGGTGATCGGCGGCGGGCTGCCGTTCGCGGCCATTGCCGGCGCCTCGAAATGGCTGGACGCGCTCGACGGCGGCCACTGGCGGTACGGTGACGACTCCTATCCCGAGGCGGGCGTGACCTACTTTGCCGGCACCTTCGTGCGCCATCCGCTGGCACTCGCCGCGGCACGCGCGACCCTGGCTCATCTCAAGGCCGGCGGGCACGAGTTCTACCGCCGGCTCAACGAGCGCACGCAGCGCATGATCGAGCGCCTGAACCGCGCGTTTGCGTTGCGCGGCGCGCCGGTCAAGGCGGTGCATTGCGCTTCGATGTGGCGCTTGCAGTGGGACGACAACCAGAAGTTCGTCAGCCTGTTCTATCACCTGTCGCGCCACGCTGGCCTGCACCTGTACGAGCAATTCGGCCACTTCATGACCGACGCGATGACCGACGCGCACACCGATCGCATTTTCGAGGTGTTCACATCGGCGCTCGACGAGTTGTTGGCGCTCGGCCTGATCCAGCCTCGCGACGGCACACCGCCGCGTGGCGCCACGCCGCGCGACGACAGCCTGCCCGACGCCGCCCCGCTCACGCCAGGCCAGACCGAGCGTTGGCTGGCCGCCAGCTTCGACCCGAACGCGCGCCGTGCGTTGAACGAATCGCTGTGCCTGAGCTTGTCGGGCGAGGTGGACCTGGGGGCGTTGGAGGCGGCGCTGCACGACGTGTTCGGGCGCCACGAGGCCTTCAGTCTGCGCTTCGACACCCAAGAACCCCTGCAGGTGGTGGACCGCGCGGCCAGGCCCGGTGTGCGTCACGTCGACCTGCGCGGCGAGGCCGACGCCGATGCCGCGCTGGCGCGGTTTTGCGACCAGGCCAGCCTGCACGACTTCACGCTGGCCAGCGCGCCGCTGGTCAGCGTGAGCCTGCTGCGCCTGGCCGACGCGCGCAGCGTGGTCCACCTGGTGGCGAGCCACCTGGTGTTCGACGGCTGGGCCACGCCGGTCTTCCTAGCCGACCTGGCCACCGCCTACCGGGCCCGCGGCGCCGGGCGGGCGCCGCTTTGGGCGCCGGCCGAATCGCCGCGTCGCTTCGGCGTCGACGAGCAGGCCCGCTGGGACGGCCCGCAAGGCCAGGCGTCACTGGCCTACTGGAAGGAGCAACTGAAGAACCCGCCGGCGCCGCTGGTCTTGGGCGATCGCCAGCCGCAAGGCCCGCGCAACTACAGCGGTGACACCTTGCGGGCGCAGGTCGACGGGGCCCAGCTGGCCGGCCTTCAGGCGCTGGCCCGCAACAACAAGGCGACGTTGTTCCAGGTGCTGCTGGCCGCCGTGTCCGTGGCGCTGCGGCGGCGCACCGGTCGCGACGATTTCGTCATCAGCATCCCGTTCGCCAGCCAAAGCCTGCAACGCCACGGCGCGCTGATCGGCGACGGTGTGCTCGACCTGCCGCTGCGCCTGCGCGGCGCCGCGGCAGAAGGATTCCTGCCGGTGCTGGCCGGCGCGCGCAATGCCTTGATGGACGCGCTCGATCACCCGCTCGCCACCCAGGGCAGCGTGGCACGCGCGGTCGGCGTGACGAGTGTCGGCAACCGCCCGCCCTTGACGGGGGTGTTCTTCAACCTCAACCCGAGGCTCGATGTACGCGGCTTCGAACCGCTCATCGCGCAGGTGCGCGAAGGCCGCAAGCTCGGCCAGCTCGGTGAGGTGATCTTCAATTTTTACGAGACGCCGCGGGCTCTCACGCTGGACCTGCACCACAGCACCGAGTTCTTCAGCCCGGGGCGCGCCGCCGAACTGGTGACATCCCTGCAAGCGGTGTTGGCCGAGATCACCGGGATTGCGTCGGCGAGCACGTCGGCCAGCACGTCGGCCAGCACGTCGGTCAGCGCGTCGGTCAGCGCGCTCGCCACAGCCGAATCGAATGCGGCCGTCGAACCCACCCACCCGCCGGGCTTGTCGGCACCGGACCGAGCGCTGTTGTCAAAGTGGAACGCCACCGACACCCCGTTCGAGACCGGCCTGCGCCTGGGCGACCTGGTTCGCCGCGGCGTGGCGCGGCACCCCGCCGCCGTCGCCGTGCGATTCGAAGGCCGCGACACCAGCTATGCCGAGCTGGACCGGATGGCCTGGGCCTTGGCCCATCGCCTGCGCGGCCTGGGCGTGCAGCCTGGCGACCTGGTCGGCGTGTGCCTGGAACGCAGTGTCGAACTGGTGGCCGCGCTGGTCGGCGTGGTCTACAGCGGCGGCGCCTACGTGCCGCTCGACCCGGCGTACCCGCGCGAACGTGTTGCCCACATGTGCGAAGACGCGCGCATGAAGGTGGTGGTGAGCCGCGACGCCGAACTGGCGCGCGCCGGCCCGGCCTTGCCCGCGGGGATTGAAATCGTGCGCATCGACGCCAGCCTGCTGGAGGGCCACTGCGCGCCCGCCGAGCTGGTGGGCACGCCCGCGGACCCGGCCTACGTCATCTTCACCTCCGGCTCGACCGGCCGGCCCAAGGGCGCCATGAACGCGCACCAGGGCATCGTCAACCGCTTGCAGTGGATGCAACAGGAGTACCGTCTTGCGCCGCAGGACCGGGTGATCCAGAAAACGCCGTACAGCTTCGACGTTTCGGTCTGGGAATTCTTCTGGCCGCTGATGACCGGCGCGACGATCGTGGTCGCCCGACCCGACGGTCACCGCGATGCCGGCTACCTGGCGCAGCTGATCCAGGACGAAGCGGTGAGCGTGCTGCACTTCGTGCCTTCGATGCTGCGGCTGTTTCTCGAAGAGCCGCGCGGCCCGCAATGCCGCTCGGTGCGCCAGGTGCTTTGTTCGGGCGAAGCGCTGCCCATCGACGCGGTCGACCGCTTCTTCGAGGCGCTGCCGCAGGCCCGGCTCGGCAACCTCTACGGGCCCACCGAAGCGGCGGTGGACGTGAGCTTCTGGAACTGCGTCGCCGGCGACCCGCGCCGCATCGTGCCTATCGGTCGACCGATCGCCAACACCCGCCTGTACGTGCTGGGCGAGCAGCTCGAATTGCTGCCGGTGGGACAGGAGGGCGAGCTCTACATCGGCGGCGTGCAAGTCGGCATGGGCTATGTGTCGCGGCCCGACCTGACGCTGGAGCGCTTCCTGCCCGACCCGCACCTGCCCGGCGGGCGCCTGTACAAGACTGGCGACATCGCGCGCTGGCTGGAGGACGGCGTGATCGAATACCTCGGCCGTGCCGACCACCAGGTCAAGATCCGCGGCAACCGCATCGAGTTGGGCGAGATCGAAGCGACCTTGATGACGCACCCGCAAGTCGCCGGCTGCGTCGTCACCGCGCGCGACTTCGGCGCCGCCGACGTGCGCCTGGTCGCCTACGCGGTGGCGCGCGGATCGCCGCCCGATGCGGCCGCCTTGAAGGCCCACCTCGCGACCCGGCTGCCGGAATACATGTTGCCGCAGCACTTCGTTGAGCTGCCCGAAATACCGCTGCTGCCGAACGGCAAGATCGACCGCAAGGCGCTGCCGGCGCCGGCCGCGCCACAGGCTTCGACCAGCCCCGGCGAGGCGCCGCGCAACGAGCTCGAAACCCTGCTGGCCGAGGTGATGGGCGCCATGCTCAAGCTGCCGACCCTGGGCCTGCACGACGACTTCTTCGCGATGGGCGGGCATTCGCTGCTGGCCGCGCGGGTGATCGCCCAACTCAACAAGCGCCTGGGCACGCAGTTGACGCTGCGGGCGATGTTCGAGGCGCCCAGCGTGGCCAGGCTCGCCGCGGCGATCGAAGCCCAGCGCAGCGGCGGCGCCAGCGCGCCGAAGCGCGCGCCGATCGCGCGCCGCGCCGACCCCTCTCGCGCTCCGTTGACCTTGATGCAGGAGCGCATCCGCTTCATCGAGGAGATGCATCCCGATCGGGTGGTCTACAACGCCCCGTCGGCGCACCGCCTCAGCGGCGTGATGGATGCGCCGGCCTTCGACCGCGCCTTCGCGGAGATGGTGCGGCGCCAGCCCGCGCTGCGCACCCGCATCGTGGCCGATGGCGAGGGCTACATCCAACGCATCGACGACCTGAGCTTCAGCCTGCTGCCGCTGGAAGACCTGAGCACATTGACGCGCGATGAAGCGCAGGCCGTGCTCGCGCAACGTCTTGAAGCGCTGACCGCCGAGACCTTCACGCTGGACCAGGGGCCGTTGTTCAAGGCCAGGCTGTTCAAGTTGGCCGACACCGAACATGCCCTGTTCTTCATGACCCACCACATCGTCTGGGACGGCTGGTCCTTCGACGTGCTCTACGCCGAGATCTCGGCGCTGTACGAGTCCTGCCTGGAAGGCCGCGAGCCCGAGCTCGCGCCGCTGGCCGTCACGTTCGGCGACTATGCCCAGTGGCACAACGAATGGCTCCAGAGCGCGGAGTTGGCGGACCAGGTTGCCTATTGGAAAAAGCAGTACGCGCAGGGTGGCATGCCGCGCGCGCTGATGCCCGACCTGCCCCGCCAGGCGAGCGGCGGGGGCCGCGGCGCGACCGAATGGATGCACATCGACAACGCCCGGGTCGAGCGGGTGCGCGCCGTCGCCAAGCAGACCGGCAGCACCCTCAGCATCGTGATCCTGTCGGTCTACGCCGCGCTGATGTCGCAGTGGCTGCGCGACCCCTGCCCCGCCATCGGCATGCCGGTGCGCGGCCGCGGAGCCGCCGAACTCGAAGGCGTGATGGGCTTCTTCAACAACATGCTGCCGATCCGGCTCAAGGTCGACCCGGCGGCAACTTGCCTGGACTGGATCAAGGCGGTGCGCCAGAGCCTGGTCGACGGCCTTGCGAGCCAGGACGCGCCCTTCGAGTTGCTGGCCCGGGAACTCGACGCCGGCCACACCGGGCCGTCCAACCTGTACCAGGTGATGTACTCGTTCCAGGATGCGCGCGCCCGCCAGACCCACTGGGGGCCGCTGGCGCACGAACGCATTCCGCTGCTGCAAAAGGGCGCCACCGAAGACATCAACCTGTGGATGGTGGAGGTTCCGAACGGCATCGAAGGTGGGGTGCAGTACAACCCCGACCTGTTTCTACCCAGCACCGCCGCGGCACTGCGCGACCGCTTGCTGGCGGCGCTCGATTCGCTGGTGAACAACCCGCGCCAATCGGTGGCCGAACTGCTGGCCATGCAACCGGCCGAACAGGCGCTGCTGGAGCGCTGGAGCGGCCGCGCCATCCCCGCGTTCGAAAGCGTCGATCCGCTGCTCCGCATCGCCGCGCAAATCCACGCGAACCCGCGCCGCGCCGCCTTGCGCGACGGCTCCACTGGCGTCGACTTCGGCGAGCTCGGCGCGCGCATCGCGGCCTTCGAGGCCGTGCTTCGCGGCGCGCCGCAGCCGCTGGCCGCGACGCTGCTGGCGGTGAGCGTGGCCGACCCGATCGCGCAGATCGTCGCCGCGTTGGCCGCCCTGGGGCTGGGCGCACGCTGCCTGGTGCTCGACCCGGACATGGCGCCTGTCGAGCGCCAAACACTGCTTCAGGCGAGCCAGGTCAGCACCCTGGTCAGCGACGATTGCGGCGCGCCCGGCCCGACCTGGATCGACGCCCGGCGAATCCCCGGGCGCCGGCCGCAATTGCGCATTGGCACGGCACGCACGTTCCATCCCGGCAGCGAATCGCCACAACGCGGGATCGATCGGGTCGAGCTCGGCGCGTTGCACAGTGCCTTGGCGCAGGACATCCGCCTGCTGGAGTCCGACCGCGTGCTGTGCATCGACGGAGCCGCCCGCGGCCTGCACCTGGTGCAGGCGCTGCTGGGCCTGGTGGCCGGAGCGGAAATCGTCTTTGCCGATGCCGAGCTGATGCACGACGGCGCGCGTCTTGCGGCGCTGGTGCGTGCCGAATCCGCGGCGCTGCTGCATGCTTCGGCGGCCGGCTGGCGCCACCTGCTGGCCAGCGGCGAGGACGCCCTGCTGCCGCGGGTCGCCATGTTGGACGTGACGGATTCAAGTCCCGAACTGGTGGCTTCCATGCTGCGGGCCGGGGCCAGCGTCGTGTCGATGTTCCGACCCAGCGCCTACGCGGTTCCCGTGGCCGCGGGCCGGCTGACCGCGGCCCAAGACTGTGCCTTGTTCGGCCGGCCGCTGCTGGCGGGCGAGCTGCGGATCGCCGATGAACAAGGACAGGCGCTGCCCGCCGGCATTCCCGGCGAACTGCTCGCGGCCCCGGCCGGATCGACCCCGACAGGAATGCTGGCGCGCTGGCGCAGCGACGGTGTGTTGCAGTACCTCGGGCCGTTGGGCCGCACGGCATTCCTGGACGGTTGCGCGATTGACACCGCACAGGTCGAGCGCCAACTCAACGCCCGGCCTGGGGTGCGGGACGCCGCGATTGCGCTGCAGGACGGTGCCGGTTCGCAGCGCCGTCTGGTGGCCTATGTCGAGCCGGCAACACCCGCTTCGTTCGACGCGAAGCGCTGCGCCGCCGCATTGCTGCATACACTGCCGCGTGGCGTCGGTGCGGTCGAAGTGACCGTGGTGGACAGCGTGCCGCGCCGGGTCGATGGGAGCCTGGACACCAGGCTGCTGGCGCAGTATCGCGACGCTGGATCGAGCCGGCACCGTCTCCCGCCAG
>JAYSVE010000049.1:0-5517 GCA_043718725.1 Methylibium sp. | reverse complement strand
ACGCCGGTGGGGACCGTTGGCGCGGCACGTTCGAAGCGGTGCGCCGCGACATCGCCGCAGGCCGCTGGCCGCCGGGTTTCGGCGCCTGGCTCGAAACGCATCTGCCGGCGGCGGTGGTTGGCGTGGGTGCACCGCAGTGGGACCAGGAGGTCAGTGCGGCGATCGCCGGCGGCGCGCTGTACCGCGGTCCGCCGCACGGATTGAGCCGGATGATGCCCTGGGTGATGTGCCTCGGAGGCTAGGCTGTGGTGACGCGCGCTGCCGCGCCGACCTCAAGCCGGCGGCTGCCGCACGATCGTCACCGGGACCGGTGAGTTGTGCAAAACGGCCAGCGACACCGAACCCAAAAACGCGTGGCGCAGCGCCCCCATGCCTCGCGCGCCCATGATCACGGCGTCGCACCCATAGCGCTCGATCACATCGACCAGCGTGTGGCCCGGGTCGCCCAACGCGGTCTCGCGCTCGAACGTGAGCCCGGCCGCCATCAGGAGCGTCTGGGCCTCGGCAAGGGAATGCGTGCCGGCGGCACCGCTGACGCGTTCGAGCACCTCGGCGTCGGGGGCCAGCACCATTTCGTAGAGGTAGGTTGGCTCTTGCACGTTGGCCAGCACGAAGGTCGCCCGCAGCCCTTCGCGCGCCAGGCGGATCGCGAAGTGAACCGCTTGCAGCGCAGGCTCGGACCCATCGACTGGCAGCAGGATTTTCATGGCGATCTCCGGCGTTTCGGGAACAGGCTCCAAGGCTACGCCAATTCAAGCGGCGCCGGTTTGCTTACCATCAACACCGGGTCGGGCGCCTCACAGCCGGGCCGCCAGTTCGGCGTGCGCAGACGAGGTGATCTCGTAGGGGTTGCCGTCGGGGTCGGCAAAGTAGAGCGACCACAACACCGGGTGATCGACCGCCCGCACCGGCTGCCCAGTCAAGGAACTCGGACTTTCAGCCCAGGGGTATGAAGCTGTATATTTATACAGTTATTTCAGGCAGCCCGACATCGGGTTTCGACACACCCGTTACCCAGGGACGAGGACCATGGCGCTCCCCCATTACGCCGAGCTGCATTGCCGCAGCAACTTCAGCTTTCTCACCGGTGCTTCGCACCCTGAGGAGCTGGTGGTGCGCGCGGCGCAATTGGGCTACAGCGCGCTGGCCATCACCGACGAATGTTCGCTGTCGGGCGTGGTGCGTGCGCATGCCGAGGCCAAGCGCGTCGGGCTGCACCTGGTCATTGGCAGCGAGATGCGCCTGAGCCTGCCGGCGGCCGGCGCCGCAGCGCCTGCGGGAGGCGACGCCGCCGCCGCAGCAGACGGCGAACCGCACGCGCGGCTGGTGCTGCTGGCACAAACCCGGCGCGGCTACGGCAACCTGTCGCAGTGGATCACGGTGGCGCGGCGGCGGGCGCCCAAGGGCAGCTACCTCGCGCACCCGGCCGACGTCGAAGGCAAGGTGCCCCACGCGCCGATGCTCGCCGGCCTGCCCGACTGCCTGGCGCTGCTGGTGCCGAGCGCGGCCCAGCCTTTCGAGGTGGTGTTCACCCACGCGATGTGGCTCAAGACCTGGTTCCAGGACCGCGCGGCCATCGCGCTGGAAATTCTGCACCGCGCCGGTGACGATGAACTGCTGGACCTGGTGCGGCGCGTCGCTCAATTCACCGGCCTGCCCATCGTGGCCGCCGGCGATGTGCTGATGCATGTGCGCTCACGCAAGCCGCTGCAGGACACCCTCACCGCCACGCGTCTGGGCCTGACCGTGGCGCAGTGCGGCTGGCAGTTGCAGCCCAATGCCGAGGCCCACCTGCGCTCGCGCGGTCGCCTGGCTGCGCTGTACGAGCCGCAGTGGCTGGAAAACACGCTGGCGCTGGCCGGGCGCTGCGGGTTTTCGCTCGACGAACTGCGCTACGAGTACCCGCAGGAGATCGTGCCCCCGGGTGAAACGCCCACCAGCCACTTGCGCGCGCTCACCCTCGCCGGGGCGCTGCGCCGCTACCCGCCGGGGCGGTTTGCGCTGGGCCCGCCCGACAACGTGCGCAGCCTCATCGAGCACGAGCTGGCGCTGATCGCGCAACTCCGCTACGAGCCTTACTTTCTGACCGTGGCCGACATCGTGCAATGGGCGCGCGCGCAAGGCATCTTGTGCCAGGGGCGCGGCAGCGCGGCCAATTCGGCGGTGTGCTATTGCCTGGGCGTGACCGAGGTCGACCCGGCGCGCATGAGCGTGCTGTTCGAGCGCTTCATCAGCGCCGAACGCAACGAGCCGCCCGACATCGATGTGGACTTCGAGCACCAGCGCCGCGAAGAGGTCATCCAGTACATCTACCGCAAGTACGGCCGGCACCGCGCGGCGCTGACCGGCGTGGTCATCAGCTACCGGCCGCGCAGCGCGGTGCGCGACGTGGGGCGCGCCCTGGGCATCGACCTGGCGGCCATCGATGCGGTGGCCAAAAGCCAGCAGTGGTACGACGGGCGCAGCATTGCGCCCGAGCGTCTGCGCGAGAACGGCTTCGACCCCGACGCCCCCATCACCCGGCTGTGGGCCGAGCTGACGCACCAGTTGATCGGCTTTCCACGCCACCTGAGCCAGCACCCCGGCGGCTTCGTGATCGCCAAGGAGCAGATCGCGCAGTTGGTGCCGGTGGAGAACGCCGCGATGGAGGGGCGCAGCGTCATCCAGTGGGACAAGGACGACCTCGACGCGCTGGGCCTGTTGAAGGTCGACGTGCTCGCGCTGGGCATGCTGAGCGCGATCCGCCGAGCGCTCGAATTCATCGGCCGCAAGCGCGGCATGGTCATGGAAATGCAAGACGTGCCCGCCGAAGACGTGGCCACCTACGACATGGCCTGCCGCGCCGACACCGTGGGCGTGTTCCAGATCGAGAGCCGCGCGCAGATGAGCATGCTGCCGCGCTTGAAGCCGCGCAAGTTCTACGACCTGGTGATCGAGGTCGCCATCGTGCGGCCCGGCCCCATCCAGGGCGGCATGGTGCATCCGTACCTGAAGCGCCGCAATGGCGAGGAGCCCATCGAGTTTCCCAGCGCCGAGGTGGCACAGGCGCTGGAGCGCACCTGCGGCGTGCCGATCTTTCAGGAGCAGGTGATGCAGCTCGCCGTGCTGGCCGCCGACTTCACCCCCGGCGAGGCCGACAGCCTGCGCCGCGCGATGGCGGCCTGGAAACGCAAGGGCGGCCTGGGGCCGTTTCACGACCGGCTGGTCGGGCGCATGGTCGAAAAAGGCTACGAGCTCGACTACGCCGAGCGCATCTTCAAGCAGATCCAGGGCTTCGGCGAATACGGTTTTCCCGAGAGCCATGCCGCGAGCTTTGCGCTGTTGGTGTACGTGAGCTGCTGGATCAAATGCCACCACCCGGACGCCTTCCTGGCCGCCTTGCTGAACAGCCAGCCCATGGGTTTTTACGCGCCCGCGCAGTTGGTTCGCGACGCGCGCCAGCATGGTGTTCAGGTGTTGCCGGTGGACGTTCGGGTGAGCGGCTGGGAGACCGCGCTGGAGGGCGAGTGCCGGCCGCGGCAAGCTGTCCGCCTGGGCCTGAACCGCATCGGCGGGCTGTCCGAAGACACGGCCCTGCGCATCGTCCAGGCGCGTGCGCAGTCACCCTTCATCAGCCCCGAAGAGCTGGCCAGGCGTGCCGACCTCAACGCCCACGACCTGCAGGCCCTGGCCGGCGCCGATGCGCTGAGCGGCCTGGCCGGCCACCGCCACCAGACGGCCTGGGCCGTGGCCGGCATCGACACCCGGCCCACCGAGTTGCTGCGCCAGACCCGCGTGCACGAAGAGACCGCCATGCTCGACGCGCCGACCGAAGCCCAGGACATGCTGGCCGACTACCGCGCGCTCGGCCTCACGCTGGGCCGCCACCCGCTGGCGCTGCTGCGCGCCGAGCTCGATGGCTTCAAGGTGCAGACCGCCGCGGTGCTGCGCGGCTACTCGAACGGCCGCATCGCCCGCGCCAGCGGCCTGGTCACGCACCGCCAGCGACCCGAGACCGCCAAGGGCACGGTGTTCGTGACGATCGAAGACGACACCGGTTGCGTCAACATCATTGTCTGGCCGGCGGTGGCCGAAGCGCAGCGCAAGCCGCTGCTGGCCGCCAGGCTGCTCACCGTGTTCGGCCAGTGGCAGCGCGAAGGGGAGGTGATGCACCTGCTCGCCGCGAAGATGATCGACCACTCGGCCCTGCTGCAAGGCCTGGAGGCCAGGAGCCGCAACTTCCGTTGACAGCGGCTGCGCCGTTCGGGTTCAGGCCGGCACGTCGCCCGGCCCGGGCGGGCGCTTGTGGCCGTCGATCATCGCGCGCACCAGGTTCTCGCGGTGCCGCATCGACGTCAGCACCACACCGGCCAGATGCAGCGGCACCAGCGCCGCCAGCGCCCAGCCGGCCAGCGCGTGCAGCAACATCATTCGCTCGTCGCCCCAGAAGCGGTCTGTCACATAGAAGGCGCCGCTGCCCGCGGCCACCAGGGCCGTGGAGCCGAAAGCCAGGCACAGGGTCGTCAGCAGCGCAGCGCAGCGCGGGAGCGGGTGAATTTCATGATGACAGGTCGGGAAGTGATCGACCGCCAAGAGTGCACCCGGCTTGTTGCGCGGTGGTTGCCACGGGGCACGGCGCCTGTAGGACGCCGCCCACAGGCGCCCGCGCCGCCGTCCGAACGACGCCTGTCGAGTCGACCGGTAGATTTACTGCACAGATTCCCGACAAACCCTTCAGGAGACGGCCATGCACCAGTCCAACGTGTTGACGACCCGGACGGCGCGCTGCGCCTTGCTCACCGCTTGCCTGCTGGCCCTGGCGGCCTGCCAGCCCGCCGAAGGGCCGCTGGAGCGCGCCGGCAAGTCGGTCGACCAGGCCGGCAAGAAAATCGGCGACGAGGCCGCCAAGGCCGGCGACAAGATCAAGGACGCGGTGAACGACGCCAAAAAGTAAGGCCGTCGCTCCGCACCCGGTGGGCCACGGGCGGCGCGCGCGGGCGCGGGCGCGCCGTTGAGTTCGATAGAGTCGGGCCTGGTCCACCACGCCTTCGCCCGCTTCATGCTGTTCCTGCTTTCGCCCGCCAAGACTCTCGACTACGAGACCCCGTCCACCGTCGCGCTCACCAGCCGGCCGCAGTTCGTCTCCCGCTCGGCCGAGTTGATCGAACTCCTCAAGCCCCGATCGGCGGCGCAGATTGGCGCCTTGATGGCGCTGTCTGCGCCGCTCGCCGCCCTCAACGTGGCGCGCTATGCGGCCTGGCGCCCGCGCTTCACCGCCACCAACAGCAAGCCTGCGGTGCTGGCCTTCAATGGCGATGTCTACGACGGCCTGGCCGCCGCCACGCTGGGCCCGGACGACCTGGCCTGGGCGCAACAGCACCTGGCCATCCTGAGCGGCCTGTACGGCGTGCTGCGGCCACTGGACCGCATGCAGCCCTATCGCCTGGAGATGGGCACGGCGCTGCGCAACCCGCGCGGCAAGGACCTGTATGCCTTCTGGGGCGACACCATCACGCGCCACCTCGAGGCCAGTCTGGC
>JAYSVE010000480.1:0-3921 GCA_043718725.1 Methylibium sp. | reverse complement strand
CGGGCCAGGCGCCGGTGCCGCGGCGCATCGCGCGACGCTTCGTTGCCGGGTTTGCCGTGATCGTTGTCGGTGCCTGGGGGTTTGCCGCGCTGGCCGGCAAGCTCGGCGTCGGACGCACCCTGGTCCGCGCCGACCAGGCGCTCAGCGATGGCTTGCACGCCAGCGTGCCGGCCGCCGCGCTGAAGGCGTTTGGCGTGCTGACGCACCTGGCCGACACGGCGACGCTGACGGGGCTTTGCAGCGTCGTCGCGATCGCCCTGGTCGCGGCCGGCCGGCTCGGCCTGGCGATCGGCTGGGTGGCGGCGGTGGCCGGCAATGGCGTGTTGAATTCGACGCTCAAGCAAGTCTTTGCGCGGGTGCGGCCGCTGCACCCCGACGCCGTGGTGCTGGAGCCGGGCTTCAGCTTCCCCAGTGGCCACAGCTCCGGGGCGGTGGTCGCCTACGGCATGCTGGCTTATTTGGGCATGCGGCTGCTGCCGGCGCGCTGGCACCTCCCGGCGGTGTTGCTGGCCACCGCGCTGGCCTTCACGGTCGGCGCCAGCCGGGTGTTCCTGCGGGTCCACTTTGCCAGCGATGTGCTGGCCGGGTTCGCCTCGGGCCTGGCCTGGCTGGCGCTGTGCGTGGCGGCCATCGAGCTGGCCCGCTGCGGTCAGCGGCGGCCGGACTGAGGGCCAGGCCTCAGCGCCAGCGCCACGCCGCCACCACGGCCAGCAACGCCGCGGCCGGCATCAACAGCGCGTCGGGAGCCGCCAGGGCCCACAACGTCGCGCCGGTGACCCCGCACCACAGCAGCGGAATGGGCCACAGCAGCCAGGCCAGCGCCGCCGCCGCAGGCGCTTTGCGCGGCTTGTCCGCAGGCCGCATCAAGACCAGCCAGCCCAGCGTTGCCAGCACCGTCGGGTCGGGTGCCAGGCCGAACACCTCGGCCTGTTGCCACGGCCTGCCGAGCAGCGCGCCGAGTCCGGGCTGGAGCCAGATCGCAAACAGCAGCAGGCCCATGCCGACCTTGCCGCGCCGACCACTGCCGGCCTGCGGGCGCCACCCCGCACCGAGCGCGCCGCTGCCGAGCAGCAGCAGCGCCTCGACCGCAAAGGCCGCTGCGAACCAGGGCGCCGCCGAGTGGATGCCGGCATAGCGTTGCAGGTGGAACGCCCAGGCCACCCAGAACCAGCAGGCCGCCAGTGTCCAGCCCACCGCCAGTGCGGCCCCGGGCCGGCGCGCCATCGACACGATGCTCAATCCCAGCCCGAGGCCGAGGGCGACCCACTGGGCCGGCCAGATCTCGGTGTTGTACAGCTCGAACAGCCGGTAGTAGGTGCGGGCCGAGAACATCAAAAAGTCCGACAGCCGGTAGGTCCACCATTCAGACATCAGCACCTCGCCGCCGCATCGGCCTGCGAGCGCGCGCGGTCGGCCTTGAACCTGGTCATGGTTTCGAGCGCTGACTCACAGCGCCCCGACCTGCGCGGCCATGCGCCGGCGCAGCGCCGCGTCGGGCATGCGGCCGGTTGCCGCGGCCATGTTCTGGCGCACATGGGCGACGCTGCTGGTGGCTGGAATGGCGCAACTCACGGCGGCGTGAGAGACGATGAACTTGAGCGCGACCTGGGCCCAGCCGTCGCAGTCGATGTCCGCCGCCCACGGCGGCAATGGGTGGCGTTGCAAGGCGCGCAACAAGGCGCCTTCGCGGAACGGCCGGTTGGCGATGACTTTGATTCCGCGCTCCAGCGCCAGCGGCAGGATGCGCTCTTCGACCTCGCGGTCGAGCAGGTTGTAGCTCACCTGCACAAAGTCGATGGGCTGGGCGCGCATGATGGCTTCGACCTCGCGGTGGCGCCGCCCCTCCGAGGTGGTGATGCCGACATGGCGCAGACGGCCGGCCGCCTTCATCGCGAACAGGGTTGCCAGGTGCTCCTCCCAGCCGAGCAGGTTGTGGACTTGCAGCAGGTCGAAACGCGCCACCCCCCAATGCTGGCGCGACGCCTCGATCTGGCCGGGCCCGCTCGCGCCGGACGACACCCACACCTTGTCGGCGGCGAACAGCGCGGGCGTGGCACCGATGCGCGCCAGGCCGTGGCCGATGACCGCCTGCGACGAACCGTACATCGGCGACGAGTCGATCAGGCGCCCGCCGGCGTCAAAAAACGCGCGCATGACCTCGGCGCAGGCATCGCGCGCGACCCGGTCCTGGCCGACGTTGAAGGTGATCCAACTGCCCAGGCCCACCAACGGCAGTTTCTCGCCGCTGGACGGAATCGGCCGGGTGGCCACGGCGGCCGTGGCGGGTGGTGCCGCGCCGAGGTTCGCGCCCAGCAGCCAGGGCGCGAGCGCCGGGAGTCGCTTCAGCAGGCTGCGGCGGCTGGCCGCCGGGGCGGTGGCTGGGGGCATGGGGCTGCTCCTTTCGAAGGCCGGCGCCGCGGGCCGCACGGCAGGGTCCGACAGGCTACCTCAGCCAGGCGCCGACCGTCGTTGCATTTCAGTCCGCGAAATTTTGGCCGATGTAGGCAGGGCCCGCTGTCCAGCGGGTGCTTCATGGCCCCCTCAATCACCGCTCAATCACCGCTTTCCAGGGAAAACAAAAACATGCTCCAGTCGTCCAGGTTGAGTTTGCTCGCACTGCTGGTGTTGATGGTTTCGGGCTGCGCCGGCGGCGCCAGGACCTATGTCGGCATCCCCAGGCCCGCGGCCGAGGTCGCGATCATCAAGCCCTCGCCGGAGTCGGCCGACTTCGGGCTGAGCTTTGTCGAATATGGCGAAGGCGAATCGACGGTGGCCGGCCTCAAGGTCGGTGACAGCGTCAACAGCAACCGTTTCGAGTTGCGGCTGGCACCGGCCACCTACACCGTCAAGGTCCATTGTCGCCAGGGCAACGCGTTCGCCTCGCCGAGCGTGCGGGTGCGGGCCGCGCAGGGCGTGACCTACGAGATCGCCTGCCACCGCGCCGGGCTGGACGAACGCCGGGTCCGCGCGGGGATCAGCCGGACTTACGCGACCGAAGCGGCGCCGTTGGCCGCTGCCGCGGCAACGACGCCGGCACGTTGATGGGTGCGTCCGGCCGCGGCCGGCCTTGGGGCGCTTATCAGGCAACCTCCGTGCTGCGCACTGCGGGTTTCGCCCAAGGCTCCAGTGGTGCCCCTTCGTGGCCCGTGGCTGCCCGGCGGCTCAAGGCGCGTCGGCCCCCAACTCGGCCTCCAGGCGCGCCAGCCGATCGCGAATCCGCTCGCCGACCCGAATCTGCGGGTTCGAGTAGCCGTCGCGCTTGCCGGCTTCGACCTCGCGCTTTTCAATGACCGGGCGGGCCGCGGCGTGGGCCTGCTCGAACGACAAGGTGTGGCGCAACTGCTCGTCGAACATCGCCCGGCCGAAATAGGTCAGCGGTGAGCCCCGGCCGCAGCCGTAGGACGTGTGCTCGGCATCGGCGGCCGTCATCACCAGCGTGTCCGGGCCGGCCAGCGGTGCGATCCAGGCGCCCGAGTAACAGGCCGACACCGAGATCACGCGATGGCGGATGCCGGCGTCGTCGAGCCAGCCCCTGAGCATTTGCGGCGTCACCGGGTCGACTGTCAGCGGCCAGAACTCGGCGACCAACGGGCCGGCCCGGGCGCCGTGCGACGTGAGGTGGATGAACAGCAGGTCCTCGTCGCGGTTCATCACGCGGGCGACCTGCTGGATCGCGCGTTGCAGGTTCAGCGGCGTGGCCCAGGGCCAGTCGCGCAGCGTGTCGCGGTGGTTCAGCAGTTGCACGGTTCGGCCGGCGGCGCCGAAGCGCTCCTGCATCAGCGTGGCGACCAGGTGGCTCTCGCGCCGGAACACGTCTTCGTCGGCATAGGGCGCAAAGGTCAGCGCATAGACGTCGACGATGCCCGGTCGCCCGCTGGGCAACGCCTGCAACCGGGCCTGAAGGATCTGCGGCTGGAGTTC
>JAYSVE010000479.1:0-23539 GCA_043718725.1 Methylibium sp. | reverse complement strand
ACGAAGGGTAGACGGCAAGGCGTTCGACGAGCACCTTGCCGGATTCTTCGGTGTTCATGCGCAACTTCGCTATTTCCGGCCACGGCATTTCGGGGTTGACGTGATCGGGCGTGACCGGAGACACGCCGCCCCAGTCGTTCAAGCCTGCGGCGACCAGCTTCGAATACGAGTCCGGTGACAAATTCGGCGGTGCTTGCAGGTTCATGCCTGGCCCGAAAGCAATTCGCGCCATGGCCAGCGTCCACTGCAAGTCGGCCAGGCCGGGCTCGGCCGCGCCGGCCATCTTTGTCGCGCTCTTGGCGCGGAAGTTCTGGATGATCACTTCCTGGATGTGGCCGTGCGCCTGGTGCAGTTGCCGAATCGCGAGCAGCGAATCGATGCGTTCGTCGCGCGTCTCGCCGATGCCGATGAGGATTCCGGTCGTGAACGGCACCTTCAGTTCGCCGGCGTCGCTCAGGGTTTGCATGCGAAGGGCAGGTGCCTTGTCCGGTGAGCCATGGTGCACGCCGCCTTTGTCGCACAAGCGCGCGGACAGGTTCTCCAGCATGATGCCCTGCGACACCGACACGCGGCGCAGCATGGCAATCTCCTCGCGCGTCATCACGCCCGGGTTGACGTGCGGCAGCAGGCCGGTTTCTCGCAGCAACAGCGCACACATTTCGGCGAGGTACGACAAGGTCGTTTCGTGGCCGAGTTCGCAGAGTTCGTCGCGCGCGACGGCGTAGCGCAGCTCGGGCTTGTCGCCGAGCGTGAACAGGGCTTCATGACAGCCGGCGCGTTCTCCCGCGCGCGCGATCGCCAGCACCTGGTCGGGCGAAAGGTAGGCGCGCTGGCCCTTGCGCGGCGTGGTCGCGAAAGTGCAGTAGTGGCAAACGTCGCGGCACAAGTGCGTCAGCGGGATGAACACCTTGCGCGAGTACGACAACGCATCGCCGTGTCCTTGATCGCGCAGACGCGCGGCCTGGGCCAGCAGCGCATCGAGCTCGCCGCCCCGGGCGAGGCGGCGCACTTCGTCATCGTTCAGACAACGATGGCTGCTTTCATTGAGCAATGTGGAGAGGTCTGGATTCATGCGGGGCACGCGGCTTTGATGGTGTGGGTCGTGGAGCGTTGCGTCAATGGTCATGCTTGTGATGCGCACTCAAGGCATCGACGCCAAAGTCGTTGACCGGATCGCGCCACACGGTGTGCACGTGGTTCGCTTCTCGCGCCGCGTTGTCGTATTCCACCAGCAGGCGCTGACCGTGGATCCGGTAGTAGTGCGGCCGCTTCGGGTCGTCGCCACCTGCCCACGCCAGGTGCAGGTGGTGGAAAGGCGCTCCACTGATCTTCGCCAGTTCCTGGTCGGCGATCAAGTCGGGCAGGCGATTCACATACACCGCGAGCAGCGCGCGCAGGATCTCCTGCTGCGGCGCGCTCATGGCCGAGGCAGCCAGTCCGCGGGGCACTTGGGTATGGCGCAGCGCGTCGATGTGTTTGGCGCTCAGGCCGAGTTTGGCTTCTTCGTTGTCTTGGTAGCGTTCGAACACGTCGTGCAGTTCGCCGGTGAATTCATTGCGCCAGATCTGGTTCAACCGCTTCGGTCCGTCGCCCTCGCTCAGCACAGGCCGATTCGCGCCGACCAGGTCGATCGGTGGCACCGGGGACAACACGGCAACCGATTTTTGCTCTTCGCTCAACGAGCGCAAGAGTTCGAACGCGAGGTCTTCGCACGCCGCGAGCGGCCGCAGCATGTGCGGCCCAAGCAGGGGCGAGCGCGCCGGGTCGGCGCCGAAGAAGCAGGGCGTGAACGCGCGCAGTTCACCGCCGACAACCGTGTGGTGAATCGAGATATGGTGCCCGCCGAAGCGCCATGACCAGGTGTCCGAGCCCGGCGTGCCGAAGATGCGCAGGTAATAGCGCGCCGGATCGCGCCCGCGCTCGAAGCCGTATTCGACCCGGAAGCCTTCCAGGCGATCGAGTACGTTTTCAAGGCCCATGATCGTCGCGGCGGTCACGTAGCCGGCTTCGCTCAAGCCGGTGGCGAGCAGTTTCATGCTGAGCCGCTGCTGGAGCGGTCGCATCTCGGCAAGTGTCAACCCGCCGTGGTCGGTGGGCGCGTAAAACCACAAGCGGCGCTCTTCGTCCGAGGGGAAGGGCCATGACACGGCGTGCCGCTGCCGCGTCGTCAGCGATTCCAGCAGCGCCTGCGCGGCGTCCGCCATGCGCACGGCGATGTCACGATGCGCGCTCATAGCCCCGGCCCGCGCAGGCCGAAAATCAACTCCGGGTCGCCGGGAAGCCAGGCGCCGTCGAACTGCGAGCGGCGCCCGATGCGGCGTGTGCGCTCCATGAGCTGGCGCCCCAGCGCGAGCTGTCCCGGTTCCCATTGCGCCAGCGCGCTCGGTACATCGGCGTTGTGTTCCAGCGCGCCGGCCAGGGCCCAGGCGTCGGCGGCGGCCTTGGCGGTTCCCGCGGCCGCGTGCGGACGCACCACAAACGCGGCATCGCCGATCAGGCACACGCGCCCGAACGCCATGCGTGGCACTTCGATGTCGTAGACCACCTGAAGGAACGGCTGCTCGGTGCCGCACACGACGCGCGCGATCGACTCGGGCAAGCGCGCCGCGGCGACGGCGCGGAGCTCGGCAACGTGGTGCCTGGCCGCGGCACCGGGAGGCACAGAGATATCACGCCGCTGACCACCGGCGTCGGTAAGCACGTTGTCGAGGTCGCCGCCCGCGAGGTAATTGCGGTACCAGACGAAATTGATGAGCCGCTCGCCGCGCTTCACCGAACCATCGAGGCCGGGGATCGGATACACCAGAATGTGGCTGTTGGCAAAGACGTGATACGTGATCGCGTCGTCGAACAGGCGAGAAGTGGCGTGGTCGAGCTGTGCCTCGGGAACCATGCCGCGCCACGCGACGTAGCCCGAGTACGCCGGCTTCGCACTTGGCACGAGACGCGAGCGCGCCAAGGAGCCCACGCCGTCGGCGCAGATCAGCAGATCGACGCTGCGCGCCGGCTTGTCGGTGAAGCGAAGCTCGATCGCATCGCCATCGTCGAGCCACCCGCTCATCTCGTGCCCGAGGTGGTACTGCGCCGGCTTGATGCGCGCGAGCAAATGCCGGTACACAGTGTTCCACGAACTGAAGCGATAGCCATGTGCTCCGTCGTAGATGACAGCGCCGTTGCGATCCAGGTAGCGAATGTGCGAAGTGGCCACACTGATGAGATCGAGCGGCACGCCGGCGCGCTCCACCAGATAGCGTGCGCTCTCCGGCAGGAACCCGATGCCGGCTCCACGCTGCGCCAGCTCGACCGGCGAGCGCTCAAACACCGCGACCTCGGCGCCGAGCTCAGCGAGCAACAGCGCCGCGGTCAGCCCACCGAGTGAGCCGCCGACGACCGCGGCGCGCATGCAATATCAGGGTTTGCCGAACGTGGCGATTCGGTCCACCGCGCACTCGAACAGCACGCGGCGTTCGTTGCGCGCCGGGTCGCGCAGGCCATAGGGCGGAGGGTTCTTCGTGTACTTGGTCCAGATCCTGTCGAGCTGCGCGGTGACGCGCGGGCCTTCTTTCGAGTCGTCTTCGAGAACCTCGCGCTTGACCGTGCACTTGATGCTCATCCAGTGATACATGTTCGCCGGGTTCACGAGCAACATCGACAACTTCGGGTTTGCGCGAATCCACTCGATCTTCTTGCGGTGCGACGCGACGTTCACGAGGACCGTCGAGCCTTCGTAGTCGAACCACATCGGGGTGAGATTGGGCCTGCCGTCGGTTCCCATCACCGCCAGGACCACCGGAATCGGCTCATCCATCAGAAACTTGTAGATCGGGTCGAGGTCGGCGAATGAATCGATCCTGTCGCGCGAACCCACTGAAAACTGGTTGGCCTGCAGGCCTGCCGAGACATCCAGGAACTTGGCCACTGCAATCGTCATCATTCACTCCTGTAGGCTGTGTTTGTGAGGAAAGATCGGCGTTGACTCTACCAGTTTGCGCGGCAATCACAATCCATGCGCGCCCTAAGCCACAGGCCCCTTCACGCTGCCTGTGGCGAGTCCTTTGATACGCTACCGAACCATGAACCGACCCCCTCTGCCCGCTCCCGTCATTTCGGGCCACAACGCGTTCCTGAGCTTGCTCGCGGATGAAGGCATCGAATACCTGTTCGGCAACCCCGGCACGACGGAGCTCGCGATCATGGACGCGATGTCGCAGCAGCGGGCAATCGGCTACGTGCTGGGCTTGCAGGAGTCGGTGGTCGTCGGGATGGCCGATGGATACGCGCGCGCCTCGAATCGCCTCAGCGCCTGCAACGTGCACGTGGCGCCTGGCCTGGGCAATGCGATGGGTGCGCTGTACAGCGCCAGGTTCTACGGCTCACCGCTGATCGTCACCGCAGGCCAGCAAGAGCAAGGCCACGGCTTGATGGAGCCGATGCTTTATGAGCCGCTGGTGCCGATCGCGCAACCACTGGTGAAGTGGGCGGTGGAAGTTGCGCGCATCCAGGACTTGCCACGCATCGTGCGCCGCGCGGCGAAGATCGCGATGTCACCACCCACCGGCCCGGTGTTCATCAGCTTGCCCGGCGACATTCTGGATGCACAAGCGCCGCTCGATCTGGGCCATTGCACCCGCGTCGAGACCGACACCCGGCCCTCTGACGCGGTGCTCGAAAGGCTCGCGGATCGCCTGCTCCAGGCCCGCAACCCGGTGCTGATCGCCGGTCACGAACTCGCCACGCGCGACGCGCTGCACGAAGCTGCTGAACTCGCCGAAGTCCTGGGTGCCCCGGTGTATCAGCAGACGATCGCTTGCGCCGCGCACTTTCTTTCCGAGCACCCGGCGTTTGTGGGGTCGCTGAGTCGCGCCCAATCGGTCGTGCGCGCGGCGCTCATGCCCCACGATCTGGCGGTCAATCTGGGTGGCGACATGCTGCGCATGTCGGTTTACAGCCCGCTTGACGCGCTGCCGGAGGGCCTGCCCATCGTGCACATTGCCGAGCGCGACTGGGAGCTGGGCAAGAACTACGCGACCGAGATTGCGATTCGCGCCAACGTGAAGGAAACCTTGCATGCGCTGATTCCGGTACTGCGCCGCAAGATGAATGCGGACCAACTCGGCGCGGCGAAACAGCGCCTGGCTGAGGTGGCCAAGAACAACTGGTCGGCCAAGCGCTCCAGACTCGTCGCAGACATGGCGGCGCGGTCCGAAACTCAGCCCATCGATCCGCGCTACCTGATGATGCAAATTTCCGACGCGCTGCCGAAAAACGCGGTGGTCGTCGAAGAAGGATTGACCTCGACTTTTTCGTTGCCAAGCTTCCTGCGCTGGCGTGACTCGCAGAGCTTCCACGGCCTCGCGTCGGGTGGAATCGGCTTCGCGATGGCGGGTGCCATCGGCGTGAGCCTGGCACTGCCGCGGCGACCGGTCTACGCCGTGATCGGTGACGGCAGTGCGATGTACACGATCCAGGCACTGTGGACCGCGGCCCACTACAAGTTGCCCATCACCTACATCATCTGCAACAACCAGAGCTACCGCATCTTGAAGGAACGTCTGGTGTCGATGCGCAGCACCGAAAACTTCATCGGCATGGACTTGCGCGATCCCGTGATTGACTTCGTCGCGCTCGCTGAGGCGATGGGCGTGCCCGCGATGCGTGTCGAGCGGCCCGCCGACGTGATGGCGGCATTGCAACAGCGGTCGCCGGGCGGGCCAAGGCTGATCGATATTCGGGTGGCCGACGGATTTGCGAGCTGAAGCGTCGCGGGGAAATCACCACAGGGGGCCTGCTTCAGCACGGGCTGCGCCCTGCGCGTCTTCCCCCGCTGGGAGGTCAACGAAACAGGCATAGACCTACGCTTGTCCACAGCCGACCATCACGCGGTCGGCATCCATCCCCGGGTCAATATTCAATCGGCGCCGACAATCGAACCCCAGCCTGTGCAGCCTGCGCGTCCGCGTGATAGCTCGATCGCACCATGGGCCCGACCGCTGCATGCACGAAACCCATCTTCATGGCTTCGGACTCGAACATTCGGAATGTGTCCGGATCCACGTAGCGAAGCACGGGCAAGTGGTGTGCACTGGGCGCCAAATATTGACCGATTGTGAGCATGTCGATGTCGTGCGATCGCATGTCGCGCATCACGTCCAGGATTTCTTCATCGGTTTCACCCAGACCCACCATCAAGCCGCTCTTGGTCGGCACCAGCGGAGCGAGCTCCTTGAACCGCTTGAGCAGGCTCAACGAAAACGCATAGTCGGACCCAGGCCGTGCCAGCCTGTACAAGCGCGGTGCCGTCTCCAGGTTGTGGTTCATCACATCGGGTGGCGCTGCATTCAAGATTTCCAAGGCGCGGTCCAGACGGCCGCGGAAATCGGGCGTCAATATTTCTATCTTCGTCGTTGGTGAAAGTGATCGCGTACGACGTATGCACTCAACAAAATGGGCTGCACCTCCGTCGCGCAGGTCGTCACGGTCAACGCTTGTGATGACAACGTATTTCAGTTTGAGGGCTGCAATTGTCTTGGCCAGATTCTCTGGTTCATCGGGATCGAGCGGGTTCGGTCGCCCGTGCCCGACGTCGCAAAACGGGCAGCGCCGTGTGCACTTGTCGCCCATGATCATGAACGTTGCCGTGCCTTTGCCGAAGCATTCGCCAATGTTGGGGCACGAGGCTTCTTCACAGACGGTGTGCAACCGGTGCTCGCGCAGAATTTGCTTGATTTCGTAAAAGCGAGTCGTCGGTGAACCCGCCTTCACCCGAATCCATTCCGGCTTCTTGAGGGCCTGCGCCGTGGCAATCTTGATCGGTATGCGCGACGTCTTGGCTTGCGCTCTTTGCTTGGCGCTAGGGTCGTAGAGGCTTGGGCTTGGCGGGATATCAACAACTTTCTCAATTGACATGCGGGCTTTCAATTGTTCAAGGAGGCAACCATGCTCATGCGATCAGATGCAGCGCAAGAATATCGCCCAGTTGCCGTGCGACCGCCTGCCATTCGGCAGCGATACCGAGTGTAGCCAGGTCGGTGGTTTTCAATCCGGGGTAGCCACAGGCATCGATGTGGTCAAACGGGCTCAAGTCCATCGCGACGTTCAATGCGACGCCGTGGTAGCTCCGGTGCCGATGCACCTTGACGCCGAGCGCGGCAATCTTCCCAAGTCCGCGGAACATCTCAAGATGCGGACCGGCATGCGCAGCATGGCCGAAATGATCGGCCAAGCGCACGTAAATGCCGGGCGCACCGCCTACTCGGTGTGCCGTCACACCCACGCCCTCCAAGGTCTTGATCACAGCGTGTTCCAACCGATAGACGTATTCCTTGACGTAGATTCCGAGCCTGCCGAGGTCGATCAACGGGTAGGCCACGACCTGTCCGGGCCCGTGATAGGTCACCTGTCCACCACGGTCCGTCTGCAAAACCGGGATGCCATGGGCGTCGCGGATGTGCTCCGGCTTTCCGGCCACGCCCTGGGTGTACACCGGTGGGTGCTCGCAGAGCCAAATCTCATCCGCCGTGTTCGGCAGACGCGTCTGGGTAAAGCTGCGCATGGCCTGGATCGTCGTGCCACAGTCCACTTGACCGAGAACACGGATCAATGCCACCGCGCTTCTTTCGCCGGCGTCGAGCTCAATTTCACCCGCGCGCGACTCGTCAAAGACCGTGGCCTCAACTGAAACACTGCGCGCCGACCGGCCCTGCGATTGCCTTCTCGCCTGAAACGCCAGGACTCAATCACAGCACGATCTTCACCATCGGATGGGTGGACAGCGTTCGGTACAGCTCATCGAGCTGTTCCCGACTGGTGGCCGTCACGGTGACGGTCACTCCAATGTACTTTCCGCCGCTGCTGCACCGGGTTTCGATGCTCGTCACATCGAACCCGGGATCGAAGCGCTGCGCCACCATCACAACGGCTTGCACAAACCCATCAACGTTGGCGCCCATCACCTTGATGGGGAACGCTGACGGATACTCAATGAGTGACTGCTCCCGTGGGATGTCTGTCATGGCCCTGGACATGGCTCAAGCGCTTCGGACAAATGCATGTTCTCAACCAGGTGGCAATGCAACGCCGCAACCGCTGTGCTCAAATCGATTGGATGATCTTGGCGCGCTGGTACGCCTCGTACAAGCGTGAATACACCGGTCCGGGCTTGCCCCTCAATGCGCCGTGGCCCACGGGTTGACCGTCAAGAACGGTCACGCTGAGAACGTCCTTGGTGGCCGAGCTGAGCAGGACTTCGTCGGCCGAAAGCACCTCGGACTCGGCGATGGGGCGCAGGTTGAACGCGATTCCCGTCTCCTCGCACAGCTCGCGCAGCAATTCGTAGCGAATGCCCTCCAACACATGTTCGCTCTTGGGTGGCCCCAACAATGCACCTTCGTGGGCAATCCACACGTTGCTGGCAGAGGCTTCGGTCAGGAAGCCATCGCGAAACATGATCGTTTCCGCCGCGCCATGGTCCGCTGACATCTGGCGGGCCAGCACCGCCCCCAACAATGAAATGCTCTTGATGTCACCTCGTTCCCAGCGGAAATCGCGAGCAGTGACGCAGCCGACGCCATGGTGCCGCTGGTCGGGCGCGGGCGCCTTCAACAGGTTGGCCATGATGAACACCGTGGGCGCAATGTCGCTGGGCATCACATGGTCACGCAATGCGACCCCGCGAGTCACCTGAATGTAGACCAGCAAATCCGCAGCGCCACTTTGCTCCGCCAGCGCCGATATCAGCCTGCGGCAACGCAACAGCCATTCGCCACTGGTGTGCGGGTTGGCAATTCGCACTTTGGACAGGCTGCGCTCAAGGCGCGCCATGTGATCGTCGAATCTGAACAGCTTTCGGTCGAACACCGGCACGACTTCGTACACACCGTCGCCAAAGACAAAGCCACGGTCCAGCACCGAAACCTTGGCCTCACGCAGCGAACTGTATTCACCGTTCAGATAGCACAGGCTGTCGGGTATTGCTTGCATCTCGTCTCCCTCGCGTGCCGGAACACGCAGATTAAACCCAAGTCGCCGCGGACGTCACCCCAAATTGAGCTGGACCGATCAATCAACGCCGAAAAGCGTATACACCGGCCCCGCCCCGGCAGCGCTGGACGGCCACCGAGACTGGCCCAACCCGTCTGATCATTTGATCCACAGGCGCAGCGAGTCCCAGGCCCGGCCGAACAGGCCGGCTTGCTCGACCGGCTCCATCACCAACAGCGGCAGTTCCAACACGGACAGGCCACTGGCGGTGCTGACGGTGATCGAACCGACGCGCTGGCCCTTGGTCAGCGGGGCCACCAGCGGGTCCGTGCGCGTGATCTTGGTTTGCAGCTTGCCACCATCGCCTTTCGGAACTGTCACGAACACGCCGCCGCCCGCGCCCAACTTGGCCTGCGCGGTCTTTCCCTTCCAGACATCCGGCGACGCCATGGGCTGGCCATCCTCGAAAAGGCGCACCGTGTCAAACGCCTGGAAGCCCCAGTTCAACAGCTTTTGGCTCTCGTTGGCACGAGCCTCCATCGAGGTGGTGTTGAGAACCACGCTGAGCAATCGCCGCTTGCCGCTGGTCGCCCCGGCGGACTCCAGGTTCGGGAAGTCGCGCACGGCGCTGGCTATGAGGCAATAGCCCGCCGCCTCGGTGAAGCCGGTTTTCATCCCGTCTACCGTCGGATCACGCCGCAGCAACAGGTTTCGATTTGGTTGCGAAATCTTGTTGTACGTGTACTCCTTCAACGAGTAGAAGGTGTAGAAATCCGGGAAATCACGAATGATGCGGGTGGCAATCGTGGCCAGGTCGCGTGCGCTGCTCTTGTGGCCGGCCTCGGTCAGGCCGGTGACATTCTTGAACGTGCTGTTCTTCAGGCCGAAGGCCTGTGCCTGGCGATTCATCATCGCGACGAACTGTTCCAGGCTGCCGGCAACCCCTTCGGCCAGCGCCACCGCGGCATCGTTGCCGCTTTGCACAATCATGCCGCGCAGCAACTCCTCGACTTTCGGCGCCATCGTCGTGTCGATGAACATCAGTGAACCGCCGCCCTTGCGTTCTTCCCAGGCCCGCATCGACACCGGAAGCGTCTGTTCCAACGCCAGCTTCTTCTCCCGAATGGCAGAAAAGACAACGTAGGCCGTCATCAATTTCGTCAAGGACGCGGGGTCCGATGGCGTGTCGGCCCCGCGCTCGGCGATCACTTGGTTGCTGGTCAGATCGAGGACCACAAAGCTCTTGGCGTTGACCTCGGGCGGTTGAGGTGCTTGCGCGTGAACCGCTCCGGCCAAAGCGACCATGAGCAGCAGAGTCAGAAATGATTTCATTGATGGCCCGATAAGGAATGTGAGCATCGCAACAATGCGCCAAGGCACTGCGGCCCGGCGCGACCCTCAGGGCACGCGGGGACGCTGCAGTTGTTGCACGACGACGGTTTTCAGCAACGCAAGTTGCCCGTGAAAGAAGTGTCCGACGCCCGGAAACACGATGACCGGCAAAGCCTGCGGGCGGGCCCAGTCCAAGGTGGCCGACAACGGAACCACGTCGTCGGCCTCACCGTGAATCACCAAGGTATCGGCCGGCACCGGCTCCATGGGCTGCTTTTGTGTCGAGGGTCCGACCAGCACCATGCGCTGCGGCTTGTCCGCAAGCGGCAGCCGCGACGCCGCAAGGCATGCCACATAGGCCCCGAACGAAAAGCCCGCCAAGACCAATGGCTGCGCGGCGGCACCCGGCGCGGGACGATGGGCCGCGATGACCGCAAGCGCGTCGTCCACCTCGCCCGCCCCGTCACCCCACGAGCCCGCGGAGGCACCGACGCCGCGAAAATTGAAGCGCACGCTGAGCCATCCCAACTGCACGAATGCGCGGGTCAGGGTCTGCACGACCTTGTTGTCCAGCGTGCCACCATGCAGCGGGTGCGGGTGGCAAACGACCGCAATGCCCTGCACCGGCCCGGTGGGTGAGTCCAGCGCACATTCAATGACCCCGGCGGGTCCCGCCACGGTCTGGCGCACGGTGCGTGAATTCATTCGGTCGCCTCACCGACCCACCGAAGGCGGCAGCAACAGGCGCTCGACAGGCCGGCCGTTCTTCAGATGCGATTCGACGATTTCGTCGATGTCGTGCTGGTCGAGGTAGGTGTACCAGACCGCTTCGGGGTAGACCACGGCCACCGGTCCGCCGGCGCAGCGATCCAGGCAACCTGACTTGTTGACACGCACCCCGCCTGGGCCATTGAGCTGGTTCGCCTTGACCAGCGATTTGCATCGGTCGTAGCCCGCCTGGGCATCGTGATTGGCGCAGGCGTCTTCACCCTTGTCGCGCTGGTTCAGGCAGAAGAAGATGTGGCGTTTGTAGTAGCTCATGCCCCCAATTTTAACGGGCGGCCGGGTCAAGCTTGATCGGTCGACCCGACTTGGGCCAGCAAGTACGCCAGCGCCACGTACGGCCACAGCCACCCGATCCATTGAGCCGCGCCATGAAATCTGATGAACCGGCCCTGCTCCCAATCTTGCAAGCTTTGGGCAAAGTAGGGGTCTACCGGCGCCTGCGCCACCAGGACGACCAAGGCCGTGAGCGTCACCAGACCCAATCCGGCGCTGACCCGGGCAGGAACCCTGACCAGCGCTGCCGCCAACAGCGCGGCACAGCCAAATGCCAGCAGCACGGGCCGCGTCGACCAGGCCAACGCATGGTCTGGTCCGAAGTTCAATGCCGTCGACAAGGTCGTGGCTCCAAATCCCAGCAGTGCCACACCCGCGACCAAGGCAAGGCGGCGCCAGCCGGGTTTGGCGAACGTGAAACCCACAAGACAGGGTCCGAGCAGACCCAGCACAACGGCCAGCCACTCGGCGCCGGGTGCGATGGCATCCAATCGGGGCTCCGATGCAATCAGCCCCTGCAAGCCGTCGAGGAACGGTGTGCCCTCGAGCAGGCTCGCCAGGTGTTCTTGCGCCAGCACCAGCACTTGTCCTTGACCGAGCACCACGGGTGTCGGAAACAACAAACCCAATGGCCAGGCCAACAACAGGGCCAGACCTCCCGCACTGTGCTCGACCAGCCATCGGTTGCGCCAGGACTGCCAGAGCGTGACCGCGCCAAGAGCGTGCGCCGCCAGCCCGAGGCCCGCCCCCATGGCGGCCCCCAGCATATTGAGAACCCAATCGACGTTGGACGCCACGCGTTGCGGCAAGAAGTTCTGCGCAATCTCCATCAGCCCGGAAAGCAGGCCGCCGAGCAGGCAGGCCACCGCAAACGCCATGGCCGGCCGGCCGCCTTTGCGCACCCACCCAAGACAGACCAGCGCTCCCAAAGGCAGATAGCCAAGCAGGTTGGCCACCAGGTCGAATTCGGTCCACCAGCGCGGCAGGGGCAGGCTCACGAAGGCCAGCAGCGGGCCACGCGCCTCGCGCCATCCCACAAAGGGCGACAGGCTGGCGTAGACGATCAACGCTGCATAAAGCCACGCGAGCGGGACGGCAGAACTGCGATGCCCTCGCATCCCGGTTCAGAACGGCTTGACGACCACCAGCACGACGATGGCCGCGAAAAACAGCACGGCCAGTTCGTTGAAGAAACGAAACCAGCGCTCACTGCGTCGATTGGCCAATTGTTCGAACTTGCGCAACAGCGAGCGGCACGCGTGGTGGTAGCCAATGGCCCCCACCACGAGCCCCAGTTTGAGATGCAGCCAGACGTTGGCCGGGCCCTTGCCGATCCCGTAGTAGAGCCAGAGCGCCAAGCCCAACCCAAGTGCCGGCACCATCAACAGGCTGCTGAAGCGATACAACTTGCGCGCCATCATCAGCAGCCGCTCGCGTTCGGCATGGCTGTCGGGCGGCACCGTGGCCAGGTTGACAAACAGCCGTGGAAGGTAGAAGAGACCGGCAAACCAGCTTGCAACGAACACAATGTGGAGGGCTTTGATCCAGAGCATCGCGGCATTATGGCGGGCCGGCGAACCGGCGCATGAACCGTGCGAAGCCGACCGACAGCAGGCCCGGAAAAAGAAAAGCCCTGACCGAAAGGTCAGGGCTTTGAAAGCCTTAACGCTGTCATCACGGTAAGGCACCTGCTCAGGGAGGAAAAGCAGGGAATGACGACCTTGCGGCTATCATTCAACGACTACTTTAGCAGATGGCCGGCGTTTTTCTAGGCCCACCGATCTTTGGCCAGGGAGCCGGTTTCCCTCAGTCCCGCGCCGCGTCGACGCTGGCGCGCCCAACGGTAAGCGTCCATTGCAAACACCTCCGCCCTTCCCCAGCAGTCGGCCACGCAGGCTGAGGCGCGACGGGTTCGCGCGCAGCCTGGTTCGCGAGTGCAGACTTCATCCCAACGACCTGATCCTGCCGGTGTTTGTGCTGAGCGGTCACGACCAGGTCCAGGAGGTCGGCTCCATGCCGGGCGTGCAGCGGCGCAGCCTGGACCGCTTGTTGCCGATTGCTGAGGAGTGCGTGCAACTGGGCATTCCCGTCATGGCGCTGTTTCCGGTATTGGATCCAGGGCTCAAGAGTGACGATGGCCGTGAGGCCCTCAATCCCGAGGGCCTCATCCCGACCGTGGTGCGTGCGCTGAAGCAACGCTTCCCTCAGTTGGGCCTGATGACCGACGTGGCGCTGGACCCGTTCACGAGTCACGGTCAGGACGGCCTGCTAGACGCCAGCGGCTACATCCTGAACGATGCAACCGTGGCCGTGCTGGTGCGGCAGGCGTTGACGCAGGCCGACGCGGGTGTCGACATCGTCGCGCCCAGCGACATGATGGACGGGCGCATCGGCGCGATCCGCGCAGGCCTCGAAGCCAGGGGCCATATCCACACACTCATCATGGCCTACAGCGCCAAATACGCCAGTGCGTTTTATGGGCCGTTCCGCGAAGCGGTGGGTTCCGCAGCTCATTTGGGCAAGGGCAACAAGATGGCCTACCAGATGGACCCCGGCAACGGCGACGAGGCGCTGCGCGAGGTGGCACAGGACATCGCCGAAGGCGCCGACATGGTCATGGTCAAGCCCGGCATGCCTTATCTGGACATCGTCCGGCGCGTCAAGGACGAGTTTCGCGTGCCCACCTTTGCCTACCAGGTCAGCGGCGAATACGCCATGCTCAAGGCGGCTGCGGCCAATGGCTGGCTGGACCACGACGCGGTCATGATGGAGAGCCTGCTCGCCTTCAAACGCGCGGGCGCCGACGGGGTGCTGAGCTACTTTGCGCTGGAGGCTGCGCGCTTGCTTCGCGCCCAATGAGCGCGGTCAAGCATGCGCATCTTCCACATCACCGCCGACCAATGTTCCGAACTGGACTCGCCGCCACGGGCCTTGCCCGCCGACGGCTACCTCTGGATCGGCTGCGACAGGCGCGAATTCGAAGTTCAATCGGCTGACGTGCAGGCGGTGCTGCAGCGCTGGACCGGTGGGCAACTCGTCGATCTGCATGTGTCTGACCTGCTCAACCACCAGTTGCCATCGCATTTCGACGACACCTCCTGGTACGACATGCTCGTCTTCCGCCGGCTCGCCGCCGGAGTCCAAAGCGAGGCGATGTTCGCGGACGAGAACCACGGCAGTTCGGCGTCGGCCCGAAAGGCACTCGACACGATCGACACCAGTCCGGTGGGGTTCGCGGTGTTCGACCGCGTGCTGTTGACGGTGCATCCGACCGACTGTCAACTGCGCGACTTCTTTGCCATGCGGCTGCAACAACAGATGCAAACCGGCGAGGCGCGCACCACCGGGCGCCTTCCGAGCGGCCCGGCGGACCTGATGCTGCGCATGGTGAACCACATGGTCGACGGCTACCTTGACCTGCGCCGCCTGTTGACGCGCCAGTTCGGATACCTTCAGCAAGAGCTGTTCAATCCGCGCAGCAAGTTCAGCAACTGGCAGACGCTGCTCGAATCTCGCAATGCGATGCACCTGCTCGAAGATGTTTGCGAAGACCAGCGCAGCGCCATCGGCGAATGGATAGACGCGCTCGACGAATGGCCGGCCACCGCCGAGCCGTCGGTGCAACGCGAACGCGAACTGCTGCGGGTGCGCTCGCGCGACGTGCTCGAACACATCGAAAGGGTTCTGGCCCATGTGCGGCGCCTCGAAACCTCGGCCGAGACCGGGGTGCAAATGCACTTCGCCGCACAGAGCCACCGCACCAACAGCATCATGCGCACGCTGACCGTGTTGACCGCGATCTTCTTGCCGCTGAATCTGGTGACCGGCTTCTTCGGCATGAATTTCGAGGGCCTGCCACTCATTCACAGCACCACCGGCTTCTGGATCGTGGCCTCGCTGCTGGTGCTGCTGGGCCTTGGTTTGGGAGGGTTCTTCTGGCGCAAGCGCTACCTCAGCACCAGCCGTTGAGCCCGGTGGCCCCGGCGTTCGACAGGCGCCAGATTCTCCTGCTGCTGTTCATCACCCTGGCCTGGGGATTCAACTGGCCGGTGCTCAAGACCGGCGTCACCGGCTACCCGCCCTGGACCTTTCGGACCTTGTCGATGTGCCTGGGCCTGCCGTGCCTGTACCTGATGACGCGCTTGCTGAAGGTGCCGCTGCGGGTGGCGCGCGGCGAGTGGCGCGAACTGGCCGCATTGACCGTCACCAACATGCTCGTGTGGCACGTGGTCGCCATCGTGGCGATTCAGGCCCTGTCGTCCGGGCGCGCGGCGATCCTGGGGTACACGATGCCGGTGTTTTCGGCCCTGTGTGGCGCCGCCCTGTTCGGCCAGCGGCTGGCGCTGCGGCAATGGCTGGGCGTGGCCGCCGCCGCCGTTGGTGTCGCGCTGCTGCTGTGGCACGAGCTCGCGCAAATGGCCGGCCGGCCCTGGGCCGCCATCGGCATGCTGTTGGCCGCGGCCGTGTGGGCTCTGGGCACCCAGCAACTGCGCCGCACCCGCATGGCCGCCGCCACGCTGGCCATCGGCTGGTGGATGACGATTCTCACCACGGTCGTGATGGGCCTGCTGGCCATCGTGTTCGAGCGCGGCGCGTGGGTCGCGCCTTCGCGGGCCGTCTGGTTTGCGGTGATTTACAACGCGGTGTTGATCTTCGGCCTCGCGCAGCCGCTGTGGCTGGTCCTCGCGCGCGGCTTGCCGCCGGTGGCGTCGACCCTGTCGGTGATGTTCATCCCTGTGCTCGGAACCCTCAGTGGCGCCTGGCTGTTGAACGAACAACTGCATTGGCAAGACGCGGCAGCCATCGTCCTGATGATGGTGGCGATCGCTTCGGTTCTGTGGCCTGGGCGGACCATTGCGCAGCCCGGCCCGGGCGCGTGAGGCCAGGCCTTCGCGGCGATCAACGCAGGTCTTCAGGGTGCATAGGGATCGTCGAATCCGAGCCGCGTCAGCACTTCGCTTTCGCGCGTTTCCATGTCGGCCGCATCGGCTTCGTTCTGATGATCGAAGCCCTGAGCATGCAGCGTGCCATGCACCAGCAGGTGGGCATAGTGCGACTGAAGATTCAGGCCTTGCTCCAGCGCTTCGCGGCGCACCACCGGCGCGCACAGCACCAGGTCTGCAACCACGCTGGGACGGTGGCTGTAGTCAAACGTCAGCACGTTGGTGGCGTGGTCGGCGCCGCGATAGTGGCGGTTCAGGGCCAGGCCCTCTTCCAGGCCGACGATGCGCACCGTGATCTGCGCCGGAAGCGCCAGCGCCGCGCGCATCCATCGCGCCACCTTGTGCCGCGGCAGCGCGGCCCGGTCCGTCGCATCGACGAATTGCAACGACAGCGTCAGCACGGGCGTCGCTGGCCCCATGCTGCGCACAGGCCTGGTTTCAGGTCGACTCGGAGCGCGCCGCGTCATAGGCTTCGACGATGCGCGCGACGAGCGGGTGGCGAACCACGTCGACCGAGGTGAATCGCGTCGTCGCAATGCCGCGCACGCGCCGCAGCACCCGTTCGGCGTCGATCAGCCCGCTCATCTGCCCATGCGGCAGGTCGATCTGGCTCACGTCGCCGGTGACCACCGCCTTGGAGCCGTAGCCGGTGCGCGTCAGGAACATCTTCATCTGCTCGGGCGTGGTGTTCTGGGCTTCGTCCAGGATCACGAATGCGTTGTTCAGCGTGCGCCCGCGCATGAACGCCAGCGGCGCGACTTCGATGTTGCCCTTCTCAAACGCCTTGCTGACCTTGTCCAGCCCCATCAGGTCGTAGAGCGCGTCGTAGAGCGGGCGCAAGTAGGGGTCAACCTTTTGCGCCAGATCGCCGGGCAAGAAGCCCAGCCGTTCGCCGGCTTCCACGGCCGGGCGCGTCAGGATGATGCGCTGCACGCTGCTGCGCTCGAGTGCGTCGACCGCGCAGGCCACCGCGAGAAAGGTCTTGCCGGTGCCAGCCGGGCCGATGCCGAAGGTGATGTCGTGCGCCAGGATGTTGCGCAAATAGTTGAGTTGATTGGGCGTGCGGCCAACCAGGTCGGACCGGCGCGTGCGCAGCGCCAGTTCGTCCGGCGGGTTTGTAGACATCTCGGCAGACGGCGCGCTTGCCGCGCCCGAGGGCGCGCGCTGGCCCCGGTGGGCCAGGACTTCAACCAGGGTCAACTGAACCTGCTCCGCCGAGAACGCCACTTCGGCACGCTCGTGCAGGGTCTGCAACAAATGCATGGCCACGCCGGCATTGTCTTTGGCGCCTTCGACGCGAAAGAATTCATTGCGTCGCGAAATGTTCACACCGAGCGCCAACTCAATGCTGCGCAGATGCTCGTCCAGGCTGCCACACAAGCGCGCCAGGCGCGCGTTGTCGGGCGGATCGAATGAGTGTCTGAGGATCACGGCAAAGCGGGCTGGACTTCGGGGTGGCGATTGTCACCGCAAGTCCGGCAATTAGTGGCGGTTGGGCGCAGCCTCCCGGCGGACGGCCTGGGGTCGTCCCGCACAATTGCGCGCAATGGTTTTCCTCGCCACATTGATTTCCGCCTCGCGCTGTGGCGCTTTGACGCTGTGCCTGGGGCTGGTGTTCGGCATGCAGGCGAAGGCACAAGCCGTGCCCGGGACGATCACCGTCATCACGCAGGCAAAGGCGCGGGCCGGCGACAATCCGGCGGTTCTCGACGGCGCGTCGCCGGCCTCGACCAGCCTGCCCGACGCCTGGTCGACCAGCCGCTCGCGCACGAGCGGCAGCGTCTGGTATCGCGCGGCATTCAAGCTGCCCTCCTCGCCAGGCGCCGGCGCCGCGCTGTCCCTCTACATCGAACGGGTGTGTAGCCGCGTCGAGGTGTACCTCAATGGCCGCAGTGTTCAGGGGCATGAACACCGACAGACTCCGGCCACACGCAATTGCGACCACCCGCGCCTCTTCGCACTTCCGACGGCACTTCTGGACGACAGCGGCAACGTGCTCGACTTGCGTGTGCAAGGGCTTGCACTGGAGCGCGTGGCCGCGGTTCAGCGCGCCGCCGGACTGTCGCAATTGAAGGTCGGCCCGCAATCGCTGCTGGCCGCCGAACTTGAAAACAAGCTGTTCTGGCGCATCACGGCGGTTCAGGCGCTGGGGGGCATTTGCGCCGTGTTGGGATGTGTGATGCTCGTGCTGGGCTGGCCCAAACGGCGCAATGGCCACCTGCGGATACTGGGTTGGCTGCTGACCGGCTGGGCCCTGCACTCGGCGTGGTTGTGGCGCCATGAACTGCCCCTGGAGGCTTCGATGGTCGAGCTCGCCAGCAGCTTCGGTCAAGCGCTGCTGGCTTCGCTTGCGGTGGTGTTTTTGCTCCGCGCCGCCCGATGGAGCCCGCGCTGGCTCGAAGCCGCCGTGCTCGCGCATTCGGTGTTGGTGCCCATCAGCATGCTGCTCGGCGGGCCGCTACAGGTGCATCTCTTGTCGACAGTCTGGACCGGGCTGCTGGGGCTCGAAGTGTTGGCCGCGATGGTCTTCTATCTGCTGCGAGCCTGGCCAAGGCAGCGCATGGACGTCTGGTGCATGTTGCCGGTCCTGCTCGGCGTTTGCGCCTTGCTGCCGTTCGAGTTGATGGTGCAATGCCGCCTGATCGAGGCTCCGTCGGTCGACGTTGTCCAGCTCGGGGTGTCGCTGGCCCTGATCGCCGTGAGCGCGCGGGCCTTGATTCAATTCTCGACAGCCGCCGCCGCCGCCGGCGTTGCCTCGCCCCCACGGCGCCACCCGCGCGCCGATCCGGCTGACAAGAAGGGCCTTGAACTGCAGTTGCGTGAGCTCAGCGCGCAGCATGAGCAGGTGCTCGCCGAACTGTCCGCTCTGGGTGGCGGCCAGGAGCACAAGCGCCTGGCGTCTGCCTTGCCCGCATCGCCCGCCGAGTCCGAGCGCAGCCTGGCGCAAATGGCCGAGTTGCGGGTCGAACAGGTGACGGCCCAGGAACGCAAACGCATCGCCGCCGACCTGCACGACGACCTGGGGGCGAAGCTGTTGACCATCGTGCACACCAGCGAAAGCGACCACATCTCGACGCTGGCCCGTGAGGCGCTTGAAGAAATGCGCCTGTCGGTGCGCGGCCTCAGCGGCAAGCCGATGCGCCTGGCCGACGCCTTGGCCGACTGGCGTGCCGAAACCGTGGCCCGGTTGAGCCAGGCCAGCATCGAAGCCGATTGGCGCGGTCCGACCGAAGAGGCCGAGCAGCGGCTGCCGGCGCGCTCGTTCGTCCAGACCACGCGCATCCTGCGCGAGGCCATCAGCAACGTCATCAAGCACAGCGGGGCGTCGCAATGCAAGGTGCGCTGCGGGATTCGCGACGGTGAGTTCGGGCTGGTGGTCCAGGACAACGGCAAAGGGATTTCCACCGAGCTGGACGGCAACCTGGACCGCGGTCACGGCATGGCCAGCATGAAGAACCGTGCCAAACAGATGCAGGGCCAGTGCCTGGTGGAATCCGGCCCCGGCTACGGAACTGTGATCAGGCTCACGCTTCCGCTGTGAATGGCGCGGCCGCGCTGGCAGCCCCTGCTACGATGATTTGACGGGGCCCGAACCGGGCGCCGATCTTGGGGTTCGAGATGAAAAACATCCTTCTTCTGGAAGACCTGCCCGAAATCCGCCGCTGGCTCAAGGTGCTGGTGCTGCAGGTGTTTCCAAACTCCATCATCTCCGAAGCGGCGCGGGTGCACGATGCGATCCAGCTCATCTCGGCCGTGAAGTTCGACCTCGCGCTGGTCGACCTGGGTTTGCCCGACGGTTCGGGCGTGGATGTGGTGGCGGCCTTGCGCGAATCGCAACCCGATGCGCAGTCGGTGGTCGTCACGATCCACGACGACGACGATCATCTGTTCCCCGCCTTGCAGGCCGGCGCGTTCGGCTACCTTCTCAAGGAGCAGGCCCGGGAGTTGATCGCCGAGCAGCTCAATCGCATGAGCCAGGGGGAGCCGCCCCTGTCTCCCTCCATCGCGCGCCGCGTGATCGCGCACTTTGCCGCCAACTCACGCCCTCAGGCCCGGCCTCAGAACATGCCCGCCGTGGCATTGACCGAGCGCGAAAACGAAGTCCTGTTGCGGGTGGCCAAAGGCTTCACGCTGCCCGAGATCGGTGTCCAACTGAGCCTGTCGCGCCACACCATTGCCGACTACGTGAAGCAGATCTACCGCAAGCTCAATGTCAGCTCCAGGGCCGAAGCGGCGCTTGAAGCGCAGCGCCTGGGTTTGTTCCGGCGCCAGTAGGCGCGCCGCCGGTGGGCCGATGCACATGCCGCGCCCGAACATAATCAAGCCATGATCGGACGACTCACGGGCCTCCTCGCGGAAAAATCGCCGCCCCGATTGCTCATCGACGTCGGCGGCGTCGGCTACGAAGTCGACGTGCCGATGAGCAGCTTCTACAACCTGCCCGGTCTGGGTGAGCGCATCACGCTGTTGACGCATTTCGTGGTGCGCGAGGATGCGCAGTTGTTGTATGGCTTCCTGACCGCTGATGAACGCGCAACGTTCCGGCAGTTGGTGAAGATCACCGGCGTCGGCCCGCGTACCGCACTCTCCATCTTGTCGGGCCTGAGTGTCGCGGAGCTGGCCCAGGCCGTGAGCGTGCAGCAAAGCGGCAGGCTGATCAAGGTGCCCGGCATCGGCAAGAAGACCGCCGAACGGCTGCTGCTCGAACTCAAAGGCAAGCTGGGCGACGCCTTGACAACCCCGAGTTCGCCGGCCAGCGACGCGCAGGCCGACATCTTGCAAGCCTTGATCGCGCTGGGCTACAGCGACCGCGACGCCGCCGCGTCGCTGAAGGCGCTGCCGGCCGACATCGGGGTGAGCGAGGGCATCAAGCGCGCGCTCAAGGCACTCGGCCGATAGGCCCGGCAAGCAATCAGTGCTTCATGCCCTTGGGCATGTTGTCCATGCCCGGCGGGTCGACGCGCACCTGCACCGTCACCTCGCCAGCCTTCTCGAACTTGAGGCGCAGGGCAAAGCTGTCACCGGCCTTCAACGGCGCCTTCAGGCCCATGAACATGAAATGCAGGCCACCCGGCTTGAGCTCGACGGTCTGGCCCGCGGGCAGCTCGATGGCCTCCAGCTGGCGCATTCGCATCACGTCGCCGTCCATGCTCATGCTGTGCATCTCGACGCTGCCGGCCACGTCGGAGGTGGCCGACACCAGGCGGTCGTCGCTGCCGCGGTTGTCCAGCTTCGCGAAGCCGCCGCCCACGCGTTGGCCCGGCGCCGTCGCGCGCGTGTAGGGTTGAACGATGGCGATGGCGCCGACCTTGAACTCCTGGCCCTGGGCGAACAGGCTGGTTGCGAGCAGGGCGAGGGCGGTCAATGAGCGATGCAATGTCATGGTGTTGTTCCGCGTGGGGCTCCAGTATGAAGGGTGAGCGAAGAGTCCCCACGCCGCACCGGCGCGCGGAGCTGCCCGGCCGATAATGACCCATGTCCATCCAGACCGACGACTTCGAACCCGCCCGCCGCGTCCTCAGCGCCGCGCCGAGTTCGCCCAACGAAGAGGCGATCGAACGCGCGCTGCGCCCCAAGGGCCTGGCCGAATACGTGGGCCAGGTGAAGGCCCGCGAACAACTCGAAATCTTCATCGGCGCGGCGCGCATGCGTGGCGAGGCGATGGACCATGTGCTGCTGTTCGGCCCGCCGGGGTTGGGCAAGACAACCCTCAGCCACATCATCGCCAACGAACTCGGCGTGAACCTGCGCCAGACCTCCGGTCCGGTGCTGGAGAAGCCCAAGGACCTGGCCGCGATCCTCACCAACCTGGAGCGCAACGATGTGCTCTTCATCGACGAAATCCACCGCCTGAGCCCGGTGGTGGAAGAGATCCTCTACCCCGCGCTGGAGGACTACCAGATCGACATCATGATCGGCGAAGGCCCGGCCGCGCGCTCGATCAAGCTCGACTTGCAGCCCTTTACGCTGGTCGGCGCCACCACGCGCGCCGGCATGCTGACCAACCCGTTGCGCGACCGCTTCGGCATCGTGACCCGGCTCGAGTTCTACACACCCGAGGAGTTGGCGCGCATCGTCAACCGCTCGGCCGGGCTGTTGAAGGTGCCGACCGACGCGGAAGGCGCCTTTGAGATCGCCCGCCGCTCGCGAGGCACGCCGCGCATTGCCAACCGGCTGCTGCGCCGGGTGCGCGACTACGCCGATGTGAAGAGCGACGGGCGGATTGGCAAGGCGCTGGCCGACAAGGCGCTGGCGATGCTCGATGTCGACCCGCATGGCCTGGACGTGATGGACCGCAAGCTGCTCGAAGCCGTGATCCAGCGTTTCGGCGGTGGCCCGGTCGGACTGGACAACGTCGCCGCCGCCATCGGTGAAGAGCGCGACACCATCGAAGACGTGATCGAGCCTTACCTCATCCAGCAAGGCTATCTGCAGCGCACGCCCCGCGGGCGCATCGCCACGCTGGCGGCCTACCGCCACCTCGGTGTGACGCCACCGAAGGCTGCGTCAGAGGACTTGTTCGGCGTTTGATCCGACCGCGCCGCAGCGCCGGCAGCGATGTTGCGCCGACTCAGATCAGATCTTCGATCACGAGGTTGTTGTACTTCTCGGCCAACAGCGCGCCGTGCGGCCGCACGGCATCGGCGACACGCGAAGTGCGCTCGTCGTCGGGCGCGTAGACGATCAGCCAACTCGCGCCCGCGCGGGCGAGCTTTTGGTAATGCCGCATCAGCGTCACCTCGTAGCCAAAGCCGGCGAAGTCGCTGGTGTGCTGCAGCATGCGCTTCATTTCGTCGTCTTCTTCGGCCGCGCTGTATTCAAGGATGTCCTGTGGCTCGAAACCGCCTTCGCGCAGCGCCCGCACGGCCTGTGCGGCGCGGGCGTCATCCGGCATCGCCACCACCACATGCCCGACCGGCTTGAACGCCCCGAAAGATTGCGGGTGGTCCGCCTTGGTCATTCGTTTGATTGTCATGGCACGTCCTTCCGTAAGTGGATGGCAAGACTCTAGGCTCGGGGCTCACCGCGTCAAGTACCCACGCGTGCCCCTGCCGGCGTCAGGGTGGTTCCGGCAGATATCAGGTCTGGCACATCACCGCCGCGGTTGCGACCAATTCGTTGAACAGCGCCATCGACACCGCTCCGGACACCGCATAGGGGTCGAGCACGGCGGCTTCCGAGTACTTGAGCAGCAGCGCCGGGTTCAATCGGTTCAGGTTGACCTG
>JAYSVE010000478.1:0-1686 GCA_043718725.1 Methylibium sp. | reverse complement strand
GTCACGGTCGACATGTCGCCGTTGTGCGCCGCGCCCGACATGAAGGGCACGAACAGCAGGTTGGTCAGCACGTACTCGAACGAGAAGCTCACCGCGGTCAAGAACTCGAACGGGCCGCCGGAATAGGCGTCTTCGAAGAAGGACTTCGGCACCGACAGGTACCAGACGTTGTCGAACCAGTGGTTCGCGCTGTGCATGCCGTTGAAGTATTTGTTGTAGTGCGAGATCGCGTGTGTCTCGGTCTGGAAGTGGCGCAACTCGTCGATGGACTGCAATTGCGCCGCCACCCGCGCGCCGGCCCCGGTGAACTGGCGCCCGGCATGGGCAAAGCCGCGGTGCGCGTAGTACTCGAGCGGCGTGACCCCCTGGATGAAGATCTTCAACGCATTGACGTAGCGCGCATCGGTCACGCCCAGGTGGCCGTTGTTCTGCGCGAAGGCGTCGATCACCGCGTAGAGCTTTTTCTCTTTCTCGCTCTGGTATTTCCAGTAGGCGTCCATGGTCAGGCGGAACGGGTCTTCCCACTTGTCCCAGTCGTGGATCTTGATGCCTTCGTAGCGGTCGTACGGGAACACCTTGTCCATGGGCTGGTACGTGGTGTCCCAGGCCAGGCCGCGGGTCATCGCCGCGTAGCGGTCCTTCAGGCCCAGTTTTTTCTTGACGACTCGGGTGTCCATGGCGGCTCCTAGGCGAGGCCGACCGCTTCGCGGTCGCTGATGGGGAAATAGGCTCGGTGCAGGATCAACGGGTCGGCGCGCAGCTTGTCCGGGCCGCCGTCGTACGACACATGACCGCGCGACAACACATAGGCATGGTTCGCCAGGCCCAGCGCCAGGTGGGTGAATTGCTCGATCAGCAGCACGCCGATGCCGCCCGCCGCGATGCGCCGGATCACCGGCACCAGGCGCGCGACGATCATCGGCGCCAACCCGAACGACAGCTCGTCAATGATGAGGAACCTGGGCGCCACGACCAGCGCCTGCGCGAGCGCCACCATTTGTTGCTGGCCGCCCGACAAGTCGCTGGCCGTCTGCGCCAGCCTGTCTTTGAGTTCCGGGAACAGCTCCAGCGTGCGCTGCATCGCGGCGTCGAGCTCGCCGCGCGACAACTCGCTGCCGGCCACGCGCAGGTTGTCGCGCACCGTCAGCTCGCGCAGCACCTGGTGGCCCTCGGGCACCGTGGCCACGCCGAGGCGGCGAATCTCGTCCGGCTCCCGGCCCTTGAGGTCGACGCCGTCGAGCAAGATCTTGCCGAAAGCCGGCGCTACCGCGCCGGCAATGCCGAGCACGGTGCTGGTCTTGCCGGCGCCATTGGGGCCCATCAACGCGGTGATGGCCCCGGGGGCGACGCGCAACTTGATGCCGTGGACGACGGCCTTGGTGCCGCGCACCATCACCAGGTTGTCGATCTGCAGGGCCGTCATGCCGCAAGCCCCTCGACTTCACCGAGATAGGCGCGCCTGACCTCCGGCTGTTCGAGCACGCTGGCGGTCGGCCCCAGAGCCAGCAGCCGGCCGAAGTCGAGCACCATCGTCTGCTCGCAGCAGGCGGAGATCAGCGCCACGTCGTGGTCGATCAGGAACACCTGCGCGCCGCAGTACGCGGGGATGCCACGGATCACCTGTTCGAGGTGCGCGGTTTCCACCTCGGACATGCCGGCGCCGGGTTCGTCGAGCATCACCAACCC
>JAYSVE010000477.1:0-3930 GCA_043718725.1 Methylibium sp. | reverse complement strand
GCCTGGGCCTGGGCGAATGAAGGCATGGCCCAGCCCGCCAGCGCAACCGCAACGCCGACCCACGCCACCAGCCTGCGCATTGCGGCGCGACCGGGAATGCGCCTGGCGCGGGGTTGAGGGCGGGGGGACGGGCGGCGGGCGGCAGGAATCATCGGGTCGGGCGAATGGCGAATGGCGAATGGCGAATGGCGAATGGCGGGAGGCGGGAGGCGAATGGCGGGAGGCGGGAGGCGGGAGGCGGGAGGCGGGAGGCGGGATCGCAGGCCATCGTGCCGCTGATTTTCGGGGTTCGCGCCAATTACCCCCTGTGCGGCACGGGAAATCCCGAGAAACCGGCCGAGTCTCGGTCGCGCCGTGGCGGCGCATCGCAGGTAAAGTCCCGCAGCGCACCCAGCGGCAGTTGCACCCACCCACTGCGGCGAATTGAGTCCCTCTTCCGACCACGGTCTGCCATTGAATCCAGACATTCAGCACGAGCTTTGGAACTGCCTGAAAGGCAGCGTGACCGGCATCGCCCTGTTCGACCCGGACGAGCGGCTTCGGCTGGCCAACCGCGTTTTTCTTGATTCGTACGCCACGACCCTGGACCCCGCGCCGACCTGGGAAGAAATGCTGCGCCATTGCCACCGCGAGCGCAAAGGCCTGGCGATCGCGACCGACGACATCGACGCCTGGTTCGACCGGGTGCGCCAGACCTTTCGAAAGCTGCCCGCGCGCCGCTTTGAAGCCGACCTGGTCGATGGCCGCTGGATCAGCGTCAGCGAGACCCTGCGCGCCGACGGCTGGCTGCTGGTGGCGACGACCGACGTGACCCCGCTCAAGACCAGCGAGGCCACGCTGCGACAGGCGCGCGACCATGCGGTGGCGGCATCGATCACCGACTCGCTGACCGGCCTGTACAGCCGCGGCCACATCTTCCGGCGGCTCGACGAATTGCTGGTGAGCGCGCGCGAGATGCGCTTCTCGCTGACCGTGGCCGCCATCGACCTGGACCATTTCAAGCGCGTCAATGACAAGCACGGGCATGCCGTGGGCGACCAGGTGCTGCGGCACTTTGCGCAAACCATTCGCCCGTCCCTCAGACCGATCGATCTGGTGGGCCGCATTGGCGGCGAGGAGTTCCTGGTGTTGCTGCCGAACGCCGAGGCCCTGGGCGCGGCCCAGGCGCTGGCGCGGCTGCGCGGCATCTTCAATGCCGAGTCCCCGGTGGCGGCGCTGCCGCGGTTGCGCCTGGCGTTCTCGTCCGGCCTGACCACGGCCGGGCCGGCCGACACGGCGGACCAGATCTACAGCCGGGCCGATCACGCGCTCTACCAGGCCAAGGCCACCGGACGCAATCGCAGCACCGTCATCGACCTGGCCGGCAACCAGATCGACTTGCCGGGATGAGGCCGGGCAGGTCGCGCGCTGGCGCGCCTGCGGCGGCGGCGCAAGTGGCACACTCGCGCGCCCTGGCCAAATTGCGCTGACCCCTTCGAACACACCATAGACGGACCCACCATGAACCTCAGAAACGCCTCTTCAACCGCCGCCCGCGGCACGCTCCTGCGCATCAGCCTGGGCCTTGTTGCGCTGGCCGGCACACTGGCCGGCCCGGCGGCGCAGGCGCAAGGCGGCTGGCCCGCCAAACCCGTCACCATCGTCGTGCCCTTCCCGGCCGGTGGCGGCACCGACGCGTTTGCCCGCCCGCTCACCGCGGTGCTGTCCCGGAACCTGGGCAAGCAGGTCATCATCGACAACAAGGGCGGCGCCGGCGGCACGCTGGGCGCGGCGACGGCCGCCAAGGCCGCCCCCGACGGCTACACGTTTTTCATGGGCGCGGTGCACCACGCCATTGCGCCGTCCATGTACCCCCGGCTCGACTACAACCTCGAGACCGACTTCGTCCCCGTCGGGTTGATCTCCAGTGTGCCGCAGGTCATCGTCGTCAACCCGAAAAACGTGCCGGTCTCCGACCTGAGCGGGCTGCTCGAGTTCATGCGCAAGAACCCCGGCAAGCTCAACTACGGCTCGGCCGGCAACGGCACCTCGCACCACCTGGCCGGTGAACTGTTCAAGCTGCAGACCAGGACCTTCATCACCCACATCCCCTACCGCGGCGCCGGGCCGGCGCTGCAGGACCTGATCGCCGGCCAGGTCGACATGATGTTCGACGGCCTGGGCTCGTCGGCGGCGCACATCAAGAACGGCCGCATCAAGGCGCTGGCCGTCGCGGCGACCCAGCGCGCACCGGGCTTCGGCGATGTGCCGACCAGCATCGAGTCGGGCGTGCCGACCTACCAGGTCGCCACCTGGTACGGCCTGTGGGCGCCCAAGGGCACGCCCAAGGACGTGGTCGAGCGCATGACCGCCGAGCTGACCAAGGCACTCAACTCCGAGGAACTGGTCAAGGCCTGGAACGGCCTGGGCGCCGAAACGCCCAACCTGTACGGCGACGCCTATGGCAAGTTCGTCGGCGCCGAAATCAAGCGCTGGGCCGAGGTCGTCAAGAGCTCGGGCGCCAAGCTCGACTGACGCGCCGACGCCCAAATCAATGCAGCCCCCGCCGATGACCGACAACCACAATCTTTTCAGCGCGCTGCGCGGGGCCTTCCCGCCGGATCTGGACGCCATCGCCGTCGAGACCGCCGACGGCGAGGCGTTGTTCTACACCTGGCGCGACCTGGACCGCGCGACCGCGATGATCGCCAACCTGCTCGACGCGCTGGAGCTGCCCGCCGGCGCACGCATCGCCGTGCAGACCGAGAAGAGCGTCGAGGCCCTGATGCTCTACCTGGCGGTGCTGCGCGCGGGCTTCGTCTACCTGCCGCTCAACACCGCCTACCAGAGCAGTGAGCTCGGCTTTTTTCTCGGCAACGCCGAGCCCAGCGTGGTGGTCTGCTCGGGCAAGAACTTCGGCTGGATCTCGAAGCTCGCCTTCAGCGCCGGCACCGAGCATGTGTTCACCCTCAACGACGACCGCGGCGGCAGCCTGCTGGAGCGCGCCGCCCACCACAGCGACCTTCACAGCCCGGCGCCCAAGGCGGCCTCCGACCTGGCCGCGATCCTGTACACCAGCGGCACCACGGGCCGCAGCAAGGGCGCGATGCTGTCGCACGCCAACCTGCTCTGCAACGCGCTGACCTTGAAGGACCATTGGCGCTGGCAGGCCGGCGATGTGTTGCTGCACGCGCTGCCGATCTTTCATGTGCACGGCCTGTTCGTCGCCGCGCACGGCGCGCTGCTCAATGGCAGCAAGATGATCTGGTTCTCGAAATTCGACCCCAGGGCGGTGATTGCGCGGCTGCCCGACGCCACCGTGTTCATGGGCGTGCCGACGCTGTACGTGCGGCTGCTCGGTGAGCCTGGTTTCACGCGCGATGCCTGCCGCAACATGCGCCTGTTCATCAGTGGCTCGGCGCCGATGTTGATCGATACCTTCGATGAATTTCGCGCCCGCAGCGGCCACACCATTCTCGAGCGCTACGGCATGAGCGAAACCGTGATGCTCACCTCCAACCCCTGCGACCCGGCGCACGGCGAGCGCCGCGGCGGCACGGTCGGTCGTGCCCTGCCGGGTGTCGACCTGCGGGTGATGGACGAGGCGCGCCAACCGTGCCCGGCGGGCGCGATCGGCGGCATCGAGGTCCGCGGCCCGAATGTGTTCCACGGTTACTGGCGCATGCCCGACAAGAGCGCCGAAGAGTTCAGCGCCGACGGCTGGTTCAAGACCGGCGACGTCGGCAAGGTCGACGAGCAGGGGGTCGTCACCATCGTCGGCCGCAGCAAGGACCTGATCATCACCGGCGGCTACAACGTCTACCCGGCCGAGGTCGAGGGCTACCTCAACGACATGCCCGGCGTGGCCGAGAGCGCGGTGATCGGCGCGCCGCACCCCGACTTCGGCGAAGGCGTGGTCGCGGTCGTCGTCGCCAGGCCGGGCGCGGCGCC
>JAYSVE010000476.1:0-3936 GCA_043718725.1 Methylibium sp. | reverse complement strand
GCGGACATCCTGGCGCGCTTGACCCGGTCTTCGATGCTCGGAATCGGGCTACCTTTCAAGGCCTTTTCGTCGCATGGGGTTGGCGCGAAATACCGGCCGAATTGCAATCGGACGGGTTGAACAGCGGGACGCGAAAACAAGGCTCGAACGCTGCGCAATAAGTCGCTTTGCGCGGGTCAGCGGGCCGAATTTGTGGCGCTATGCTCGCCACGCCCATGACCACTGAGTCCACCATCGAATCCGCCGTGCGCCGTGAGTTGCTGCACTTGGCGCTGCGCAATTCGTCACGCAGCATTCCACTCCAGTTGGTCGCCCTGGTCGTTGTTGCGGCGCTGGCGGTCTGGGTGGAAAGGCCGGCCGTGGGGGCTGTCGCTGCGGCTCTGGGTTTGCTCGTCGCTTTCTGGCGATTTTCTGTCTCGCGTCGCTTCACGCAAACGCATGCGCTGAGCGAAACGCAGGTCGTGAACGCAGGCCTTGAACTGGAAGGCAATTCGGCGCTCGCGGGACTATTGTGGGCGGTTTGTTCGATAGGCATCTACCCGTTGCTCCAGGGCCGGCTGGCGACAAGCTACATCGTCATCGTGATCGGCTCGATTGCGATTGCCGCGCTCTTCATGTCGCTGGTGGGCCGGTCCTACTTATGGCTTCTCTTGCTCAGTCTGGGCTCTCTCGTTGGGGTCAGCCTGTTCATCGACTCGGTGCAGTCTTACCCGGTCGCGGCACTGGTCGCACTGCTGGGCGTGACGATGCTGCGTGCGTCTCGCGAGGTCTGTGAAACCACGCGCCGTGCGATCCTCTACGGCCTCGAAGCCAAGGCGGCCAACGCCTCGCTGTTGCAAGCCAAGGCGGCGGCCGAGGCCGCAAACCTGGCGAAGTCGCAGTTCCTCGCGACGATGAGTCACGAGATTCGCACGCCGATGAACGGCGTGCTCGGCGCGTTGGACCTGCTGCGCCATTCCAAACTCGAACCGAGTCAGCGCCGCCTGGTGCGCACCGCCGCGTCGTCCGGTTTCGCGTTGATGGGCATCCTCAACGACGTGCTGGACCACTCCAAGATCGAAGCCGGCAAGCTCGAACTGGTGTGTGCGCCCCTTTCCGCACCCGCCGTCGCCGCGACGGTCGTGTCCTTGTTTCGCGCCAATGCCGAGAAGAAAGGCCTGCCCCTGGCGCTGGACATCGACCCCGAATGCGCCGAATGGGTGCTCGGCGACGCCCAGCGGCTCAAGCAGGTCCTGCTCAATCTGGTTGGCAATGCGATCAAGTTCACCGAACGCGGTGCTGTCAGCCTGCGGGTCAGCCCCGGTGCCGCACCGCCCGGTTGGGCCGGGCTGGTGTTCGAGGTGCATGACTCGGGTGTGGGCATGACGGACGCGGCCAGGCAAAGCCTGTTTCAACCCTTCCACCAACTCGAAGTCCAGCGCAACCAGCGACTTGGCGGCACGGGCCTGGGGTTGGCCATCAGCCAGCGCATTGTCGAGGCGATGGGCGGCCGGATCGAGGTCGAGAGCGAACCGGGCATCGGCTCCTGTTTTCGATTCGCATTGCAATTCGAACTCGATCCCACGGAAGTTCACGCGGCCGCCGTCGATTCGGGCCTGATGGGCCTGGACGAGCCGGCCTCGCTCGAGGGCGTTGTTCTCGTCGTCGAGGACAACGAGGTCAACCGCATGATCGCCCGTGAGATGCTGGCGTCACTGGGCTTGCGCGTGATCGAAGCGGGTGACGGCGCCCACGCGCTGGACCAACTCGAACAGCACAGCGTCGACCTGGTGTTGATGGACTGCCACATGCCCATCCTGGATGGCTATGGCGCGACGCGCGAAATTCGGCGACTCGAGGAGCAGCGACAGCCGCGCGCGCGCGTCCCCGTGCTGGCCCTGACCGCCGATGCGTTTCAAGAGGACATCGTGCGCATGCGCGATGCCGGCATGGACGGCCACCTGGCCAAGCCGTACACCCGCGATCAACTCAGCAAACTGCTGGGAACCTGGCTTTGACCCAGCGGTCTTGAAAGACAGTGGCCGAGATTCGGCGCCGCGGGCCGCGTCAGGACCGGCGTCGTTCGTCGCTCAGGAAGACGCACACAGGCCACCGAAAAGCAGCCGCGACTGCGTCCGGGCTCAGGTCAACGTCGCCCACTCGCTGACGCCGGTGCGCTCGACACCCCAGGCCGTGTCCAGCTCCATCCGTTTGATTTCTTCCACGGCCCCTTCATCGGCACCGCCGACCTTGCGGACCTGCGCGCGGGCCAGGCGCTCCATCAGGCGCATGTCCCGGGTCGTCAACGACATCGCGGTCACGGCCCAGTGGTCGACGATCGTCATCAGCGTCTCGTAGGAGATGGGGGCGGCCATCCTGCGGGCCTGAAGGGCCGCCATGCGGCCACGAAAACGCGGCTCCATGGCCCGCACGAGCTGTTCGAGCAAGCGCTCGGCTTTGCCGTCGTCAGCCACATGGTCGACCAGCCCGCGGATTTGCAGTTGCTCGGCACTGTAGATCTGGCCCGACAAGACCATCTCGTTCGCGACCGCGAAGCCCGCCCTGCGGATGGCCAGGTTCCAGCCCCCCATGCCCGGAAACAGGTTGAACAGCACTTCCGGAAAGCCGGCCTGGGCACTGCGCTCGAAGATCACCGTGTGGTGCAGCAGCGCAGATTCGAGCCCGCCACCCAGCGTGTCGCCCTGCACCAGGGCCGTGGTGTGAACGCCCAGGTGGGCCGCGTTCTCCCACCACCAGACCAGGTCGATGCAGCGTCGGGCGTAGAGTCGCAGCGACTCAAGGTCACGCGCGCGCACCAGCAACACGAACAACGACAAGTCTCCGCCGAAGTTGAAGACACCCTGAACATCGGAGGCCATCACGAAGTGCCTTACCAGACCGGGGTTGGCGCTGATGTCATTGAAAATCTGCTGCAGCTCACCCAGTGCGGCCAGACTGAAACATTGAATCGGCTTGACGGCGACACGCAAGGTCAGCATCGAGAACTCGGGGTTCCATTCAAGCCGGACGTATTTGTAGGGCCGGTCCAGGACGCCGGGAAGGGTATTGATGAGTGCGAGGTTCATATGGCTTCCAGGACGCGCCCGAACTGGTGAAAATTGAAGATGACGGACTCGACGATGGCGTCCTTGACGCCGTCGTCGTGCAAGGTGTTCAGAATCACGCGCAGTTCGGCCATGTGCTCCGCATCCATGGTGGCGTGCGAGCTGATGAACGAGATTCCGCGGTCGCCCTGCAACAGCAGTGAATCGGTGATGGCGGCTGTCATCGGCCCGCCGTAGACCGAGGCCACCACCTCCAGCGTGTACATCATGCCCAGCACCGAACACGGGTGGCGCCGATCCGCGGACCAGTAGTTGTAGCCATTGAGCGCCAGCAGGAATTGGCTCGGTTGGTACTCGAGCGCCTGTTCAACCTTGACGCCCATCGCCTCCAGGTCATTGATGACCCATTCTTCGTGGCCCTTTTCCTCGTTCATGTGGTCGTAGAGAAAGTAGCGCACTTGCTTGTGCGCATCGCTCACCCGGCTGGCGGCGGCGGCGCACACCGGGTTGAAATGCCACACCACGTGGTAGAGCTCCAGCAACAGGTTTCGATAGCGCTCCAGCGGCAAACCATTGGCAACGATGTCGAGCACCTTGCTGTTGGATTCAAAGCCGCGACGCGCTTCGTCGGTGCGAGACACCAGATCGACAAAAAAAGGCAGCATTCAGTACGTCCAGGGAGAAGGGGGTGGGTGAGCCGCGGGGGCGAGGCAGTGTGGCGCCGGGCTCCAACGCTGACTGTGGCCCGCCGCCCGATCGTTCAGCGTTGACTGAATCTCTCGGGTCTGATCGCGTCACAGGGGCAACTGACCGGACAAATTGTGGCCGCTGAGCTTTTTCCATTCGCTCAAAAAGTCATGAAGCATTTCACGAAAGCACCGAATATCGACAC
>JAYSVE010000475.1:0-1691 GCA_043718725.1 Methylibium sp. | reverse complement strand
GCGGGTAGCTGATGGTCTTGAAGAACGGCACGATCAGGTCGGCCTTGGGCGGCAGGTCGTTCGAGAAACCGCTCTGCACCCAGCGCAAAAAAAGCTCCAGCACGCGCAGGTTGGAGGTCTCGCTGACACTGAAGGCCAGGTACAGCGCGGCGACCAGCCCGATCAGCGATTGCCAGAAGAACTTCTCGCCCGAGGCCATGCCCTCGGGGTTCTTGTCCACGACCTTGCGCCAGTCGTCGACCCAGCCGATGGCGCCGAAGCCGACGGTCACGATCATCACGATCCAGACAAAGCGGTTGCTCCAGTCGAACCACAACAGGGTGGAGACGCCGATGCCGATGAGGATCAGCACGCCGCCCATCGTCGGCGTCCCGCTCTTCACGTGGTGCTCCTGCATGCCGTAGGCCCGAATCGGCTGGCCGACCTTCAATTCGGTCAGGCGCCGAATCACCCAGGGGCCGAAGGCCAGGCCGATGATCAGCGCGGTCAGCGCGGCCATCACCGCGCGAAAGGTGATGTACTGGAAGACGCGGAAGAAGCCGAACTCCGGCGACAGCGTTTGCAGCCATTGCGACAGGCTAAGCAGCACGGGGTTGGCCTCCGCTGGCCACGAGTGCCGCGACGAACTGCTCCATCTTCATGAAGCGCGAACCCTTCACGAGGACCGCCTGGCAGTCCGGCGCCTGGGGCACCGCCTTGACCATGTCGGCCACGGACTTGAAGTGGCGCGCCCCCCGAAACGCCGCGGCGGTCTGCACGCTCAAGGGCCCGACGGTCCACAGCGATTCGATCCCGCGCTCGGCCGCGTAGGCCCCGACCTCATGGTGGAACTCGGGCCCCTTGTCGCCCACCTCGCCCATGTCGCCCAGCACCAGCCAGCGTGGCGCGGACAGGCCGGCGAGCACGTCGATGGCCGCGCGCACCGAGTCCGGGTTGGCGTTGTAGGTGTCGTCGACCAGGGTGACGAAATGGCCAAGCCGAACCCAGGTTGAAATTTCCGAGCGCCCCTTCACCGGCACGAACGCCTCCAGCCCGCGCTGGATCGCGCCCAGCGGGCACCCGGCGGCCAGCGCGCAAGCGACCGCGGCGAGGGCGTTCTTGACGTTGTGCAGCCCGGCGATGTTGAGTTGCAGCGCGGTCGAGCCGGCCGGGGTCTGCAGCAGCAGCGCCCAATGCCGGTCGTCCCAGACCGGCAGGCAGGTGACGTCGGCGCCGCCGTTCAACGCGAAGGTCAACGTCGGCCGTCGGGCGCTGAGCGAATGCCACAGCGCGGCGTGGGCATCGTCGGCCGGGAACACCGCCACGCCCGACTGCCCGAGCGCTTCGATCACCGAGCCGTTCTCGCTCGCCACGGCGGCCACGCTGTGCATGAACTCCTGGTGTTCACGCTGCGCGTTGTTGACCAGCGCCACCGTGGGCGCGGCGATCCGCGCCAGCATCGCGACCTCGCCCGGGTGGTTCATGCCGATCTCGACGACCGCGGCGCGGTGCCAGGTCGTGGCGTCCTGGCGCAGGCGCAGCAGCGTCAGCGGCAGGCCGATGTGGTTGTTCAGATTGCCGGCGGTGGCCAGGGCGTCGTCGCCCAGCCAGGCGTGCAGGATGAAAGAGACCATCTGCGTGACCGTGGTCTTGCCGTTGCTGCCGGTGACCGCGATCAGCGGGAGCTGGAACTGGCGCCGCCAGGCGCTGGC
>JAYSVE010000474.1:0-3944 GCA_043718725.1 Methylibium sp. | reverse complement strand
CTGAACTGATAGGGATATGCCCCCTGCCGTGTATGTGCCAGGCGCTCTTACACTCCGGGTCGTGTGAATCCTCAATCGACTTGACCGAATGCAGTTGTCGATTCCTTCGGATGCGAGCCGGGCACACGTCAAAACGGGTTCGTTGAGCCATTGCACAGCGACCGCTCGCGCCGTCTTCGCCACACGAAAGCGCTTCGCATGAATGCTTTGCTGTCCCTGTCCCGGCTCATCGACAGCGTCAACGATCGATTCGGTGACATCGCCAAATGGGCCGTCATCACCTCGTGTTTTATTAGCGCTTTGAATGCCGTCGTCCGCTACACCCTCGATTACAGCTCCAACGCCTTCCTCGAAATTCAGTGGTACCTGTTCGCGGCCTGCGTGATGCTGGGCGCGTCGCAAGTTCTGCGTGTGAACGAGCATGTCCGCGTCGACGTGATCTACGGCCTCTTCTCGGGCCGCGGCCAGGCCCTGATCGACCTTGCCGGCTTGCTGCTCTTCCTCGTGCCCGGCATGCTGGTGCTGATCTACTACTCGTGGCCCATGTTCCTCAACATGTACAACAGCGGCGAAATGTCCAGCAATGCCAGCGGCCTGATCCGCTGGCCGGCGATGTTGATGCTGCCGCTTGGTTTTTCTCTGCTGCTGGCCCAGGGTGTGTCCGAGATCATCAAGCGCGTGGCCTGGCTGGCGCACAAGTACGAGGGTGACTTCCACTACGAGCGGCCGCTCCAATGAGTACGCCGGGCCGCCACGGGCCACCAAGGGGCCCACGTTCGTGGACCCCGGACTCATGTTCCCGCTCGGCGGGGCCGCACGAAGTGCGTAGGGTGCTCCAATGAGCATGGAGGCCTTCGCCCCGCTGATGTTCGCGGGCCTCATCCTCATTCTGCTGATCGGCTTCCCGGTCGCGTTTTCGCTGACGGCCCTGGGCCTGGGCAGCGGCTTCCTGGCCGTCTACATGGGCTGGTTCCCGGCTGCGTTCATGACGGCGCTGCCGCTCAACGTGTTCGGCATCCTGTCCAACGACCTGCTGCTGGCGATCCCGTTCTTCACCTTGATGGGCACCATCCTCGAGAAGTGCGGCCTCGCCGAAGACATGCTCGACTCGATGGGCCAGTTGTTCGGCCCTGTGCGCGGCGGCCTGGGCTACTCGGTCATCATCGTCGGATTCATCCTCGGCGCCATCACCGGCACGGTGGCCGGCCAGGTGATCGCGATGGCGATGATCTCGTTGCCGGTGATGATGCGCTGGGGCTACAACATGCGCTATGCCACCGGCGTGCTGGCGGCCTCGGGCACCATCACGCAGCTGGTGCCGCCGTCGCTCGTCCTCATCGTGCTGGCCGACCAGTTGGGCAAGCCGGTGGGCGACATGTACAAGGGCGCGTGGGGCCCGGCGATCCTGCAGGTGCTGCTGTTCGCGGCCTACACCTTCATGCTGTCGCGTTTTCGGCCTGAGTATGTTCCCGGCGTGCCCAAGACGGCGCGCACCTTGCAGGGCTGGACGCTTTGGTCCAAGTGCCTGCGAGGCATCATCCCTTCCGCGATACTGATCTTCACCGTGCTCGGCAGCATGGGTGGCCTTCCGGGCATGAAGCATGCCATCGCGACCCCCACCGAAGCCGGTGCGATGGGCGCGGTTGGCGCGTTCATCCTGGCCGCTTTGCACAAGCGCCTGACCTTCGATCTGCTCAAGTCGGCCATGCTCAGCACGATGCGCCTGACCGCGATGGTGGTCTTCATCCTGATCGGATCGCGCGTGTTTTCGCTCGTCTTCCAAGGTGTCGATGGCGGCAAATGGATCGAGCACATGCTGGCCGGCTTGCCGGGCGGCCAACTGGGATTCCTGATCGCCGTCAACATCTTCATCTTCTTCCTGGCGTTTTTCCTCGACTTCTTCGAGATTGCCTTCATCATCATCCCCTTCCTGGCACCGGTAGCGGCCAAGCTGGGCATCGACCTGGTGTGGTTCGGCGTGATGATCTGCGTGAACATGCAGACCAGCTTCATGCATCCGCCGTTCGGCTTTGCGCTGTTCTATCTGCGCGGCATCTCCGACACGCTGTACAAGAACAAGTCGCTGCCGCGCAAGGTCGAGTCGCGCGACATCTACATGGGCGCCATCCCGTTCATCGTGATTCAGCTCATCCTGGTGGCGGTAGTGATTTTTTTCCCGCAAACCGTCACGGTGTTTCTCGACAAGGAGAAGGTGCTCGACATCAACAAGGCCGGCGAAGCCATCGAGCAGATGGGTGGCGGCAGAACCAAATCCCCCGCGGCCACCACTGACCCCGCGCAAGGCTTGCCTGCATCCGGTGCCGCTCCGGCTGTCGGCGGCTCCGCACCGGCGGACGACGATCCGATGGAAGCGGTGAAGCGGGCGCTGGAGCAAGACAAGGGCAAGAAGTAGCGCCCCACGGCAGCATCAACCCATTCACACACGACAATGAAAAAGGGCCGCGGCAAAACCGCGGCCCTACTTGTTTTGTTCGACCCGGGTGCGAATCCATCGTCACCCGGGCCTTGTCACCCTTGACGGGTGACGCCAAGACTACAGCTTGGCGCTTTGCATGTAATCGTCGAAACCGGCTTCCGTGAAGCGGAACCATAGGTTCGCGTCGCGCCGGAACGCGGCGTAGTCTTCGTAGACCTTCTTCCAGGCCGGGTTGCTGGCCGAAAGCTCCGAGTACAGCGCCATCGATTCCTTGAAGGCTGCGTCCAGAAAGTCCTTCGGGAAGCGGAACAGCTTGGTTCCACCCGCCACCAGGCGCTTCAGCGCCGCAGCATTGCGGCCGTCGTACTTGGCCTGCATGTCGGTGTGCGCATAAGCCGCTGCCGCCTCGATGATCGCCTTGTACTCCGGCGTCAGGCCATCGTAGGCCTTGGTGTTGACGTGCAGGTCGAGTTGCGGGCCGCCTTCCCAATAGCCGGGGTAACCGTAGTACTGGGCGATCTTCTGGAAGCCGAGCTTCTCGTCGTCGTACGGGCCGACCCACTCGGCCGCATCGATCGTGCCTTTTTCCAGGGCGGTGTAGATCTCACCGCCGGGAATGTTGGCCGCCACACCGCCGATGCGCTCGAACACTTTGCCGCTGAAACCGCCGGTGCGGAACTTGACACCTTTGACGTCGGCCAGCGACTTGATCTCTTTGCGCCACCAGCCGCCCATCTGTGCGCCGGTGTTGCCCATCGGGAAGCTGATGATGTTGTAGGGCCGGTAGAACTCGCGCATCAGCTTTAGGCCATTGCCTTCGTACATCCAGGCCGTCATCTGGCGGCTGTTCAGGCCGAACGGAATGGCGCAGCCCAGCGCGAAGGTCGGGTCTTTGCCGAAGTAGTAGTACGGCGCGGTGTTGGCGCACTCGACGGTGCCGTTCTGGATGGCGTCAACCGTGCCGAACGCGGGCACGATTTCGCCGGCCGCGTGCGTGGAGATCACGAACTTGCCGCCAGTCATGTCGCTGACATGCTTGGCAAACACATCGGCAACGCCGAACAATGTGTCGAGCGACTTCGGAAAGCTCGACGTCAGACGCCAGCGGATGTTGGCCTGCGCATGAACGACCGCAGGTGCAGCACCGGCGACCAGCACACCGGCAAGGCCGGATTGTCGAATGAAGGAACGACGTTCCATGTTCTAACTCCTTTGAAGAATCGGGGTCCACGACGGTGCGCAGAATTCTAGAAGTCGCGACTTAACCCGCTGCCGGGTATTTACCCGTGCGGAAAAGCCGCTCGGACAGGCGACCCGACTGGCTTGTGTGACGCAGTGCACGCTCGCGGCAGAGCGCGCCAAACCACCGACCTGTAAGGCTGCCAAATTGGCCCTGCAAACGGGTGCTGCAGCGTCAAAGGCCGGCGATTTTCATCCGCTCGATCAGCACCGAGCCAATGGTTTTTGAGCCCATCGTGTAGGTGTCGGCACCCACCGCCACTAGGCT
>JAYSVE010000473.1:0-3947 GCA_043718725.1 Methylibium sp. | reverse complement strand
GCGGCTGGACGCCGGCGACGGCCGCCTGCGCATCGCCACGCTCACGGCGAAGGGCCGCGCGCTGCACGACCAGATCAAGGGCGTTGCGCTGGAACGTGAACGCGCCTTCCTGGCGGTGCTGAGCGATGCCGAGCGGAACACCCTGATCGACATGCTCAAGCGCCTGCATGAGAACCTGCCGGCGGTGGAAAGTGCGACCGCGGCCTATGTCGCGCAACGCTTCCCCAAGGCCGCGCCACGGCGCCGCGGCAAACCTTTGGAGAGACTCGATGACAGACGCTGAAGCCGGCACCGGCACCATCGTGATCATCGGCGGCGGCCATGCCGCGGCCGCCTTGTGCGCTGGCCTGGCCGCGGCCGGCCAGGGCGCGCGCGTGCACCTGGTGTGCGAGGAGCCCGAGCTTCCGTACCAGCGCCCGCCGCTGTCCAAGGCCTTCCTGAAAAGTGCTGCGGAGCCGCTGCAATTGCACCGCACCGAGGCCTGGTATGCCGAAGCCGGCATCACGCTGCACCGCGCCGATGCGGCCGTGGCCGTCGACCGTGCGCGCCACAGCGTGCGGCTGGCATCGGGTATCGAACTCGCCTATGCGCACCTGGTGCTGGCCACCGGCGCCCGGGCGCGGCGCCTGCCCCACCTGGCCGAGGGCCTGGCCAACGTCGCCGCGCTGCGCGGCGCCGCCGATGCGCAGCGGCTGCGCGGGCTGCTCGATGCCGCGCAGCGGCTGACCGTGCTCGGCGGCGGTTTCATCGGCCTTGAAATCGCCGCCACCGCGCGCGCGCTGGGCAAGGACGTGACGCTGCTCGAGTCGGCGCCGCGCCTGTTGCCGCGCTCGGTGTCGCCCGAACTCGCGGACCACGTGCTGCAAACCCACCGCGCCAGCGGCATCGACGTCCGGCTCGGGGTCGCGGTCGGCGACTTCGAGGTCGATGGCGACCGCCTCAAGGCATTGGCGGTCGAAGGCCGGCGCGAGCCCGTCGAGCTGCTGGTGCTGGGCATCGGCGCCGCACCCGAAGTGGCATTGGCCAGCAACGCCGGGCTGGCCTGCGACAACGGCGTCACGGTCGACGAAGGCCTGCGCAGCGCCGACCCGTTGATCCTGGCGATCGGCGACTGCTGCAGCTTCCCCGATCACCGCGGCGGCCGCCGCCTGCGGCTTGAATCGGTGCAAAACGCCAACGACCAGGCCCGCACCGCGCTGGCCACCTTGCTGGGCCGCGACGAGCCGTACCGCGCGCTGCCGTGGTTCTGGTCCGAGCAAGGCGGCCTGCGTTTGCAGATGGCCGGCCTGATGCCCCTGGACGGCAGCCGCCACCGCCGCCCCGGCGCCACGCCGGCGAGCTTCTCGGTCCTGCACTACGCGGCGGACCGGCTGGTGTGCGTCGAGAGCGCCAACGCGCCGCAGGACCACCTGGCCGCGCGCAAGCTGCTGGAAGCCGGCCGCAGCGTCGACCCGGCGCTGGCCTGCGACCCGGGCGTGGCGCTCAAGGCGCATCTTTGAATGGACACCGTCTGGCTGGAAATGGTGGGGTGAGGGCGAGCGCCAACCCCCGACGCGAACGGCTTCACCTCGCACTTCACCTTGTGCGCCACCTCCTGCAATCTGCACCATGGCACTTCCCCTTTCACAGGCTTCAGGTCGATGACTTCAAACACCATCAATCGGCCTTCCTCTCCGCTGCGGTAGTCGCCAGACTGGGACATGGCCCACGCTACGATCAGAAAATCCTTGAACGCCAGCGCGACGCCAAGACGCGCGAAGCCAAGTGTGTCGTCGCCGGAATCACGCTCGACGGCACGGCAGCCGAAGCTGTCGTCAACGGCCTCGGCGGCAAACTCATCATCATCACTGTCTACGTCAGTTGAGCATCACTGTGCGCACTGCGGCAGCAGCGAGATTCAGCTGAAGCACGTCACCCGCAGCTTTGGCAAAGGCGCCAACCTCCTGGTGATCGAAGGCGTTCCGTCGTGGTCGTGCCCAACTTGTGGCGAGTCGTACTTCACGGCAAAAACGATGCACGAAATCGAGCGAATCAAAGCGCTCCGCAAGTCAGTTGCTGTCAAGCGCTCGGTTTCAGTGGCGGCGTTTGAGGCCGCCGACGCCTAGTCGCTTTGCCGAGCGGACAATTGCCGGCAAGCCGTCGATTGCCGCTCATGTTGTCAAGTGTCCCAAACGCAGTAGGCTCCAACTTCGCCGCACTTCGGAGGCTCAAATGACGAGAGTCACAGGTATCGGAGGGATCTTCTTCAACGCGAACGACCCTGTCGCACTGCGAGCTTGGTACAAGCAGCACCTGGGCATTGACGTCCAGGAATGGGGAGGCACCGCGTTCACGTGGGCCGACGCATCGGGCAATCCGACAAAGGGAACGACCGTGTGGTCCATCGGCGCCGCTAATGGTGAACACTTCGCGCCAAGCAAGTCGACCTTCATGGTCAACTATCGCGTCGAAGACTTGGCCGCTGTACTTCAGGCGCTTCGGGACGAAGGATGCAACGTCCTGGAGAGGACAGACGATTCCGAGTACGGGAAGTTTGGTTGGGTCATGGACCCAGAGGGCAACAAGGTCGAACTTTGGCAGCCACCTCCGGGGCAGTGAGTTCGATGCCTGGCAACCAGATGCCGCCGCCCTTGAAGCGGACGCCTGCGGCCACGGCAAGCTAGACTGGCGCCCAACGGAGGTAGCGTCCATGAACTTCACTCTCGAATGCGAACGCGAAGAGGACGGGCGGTGGTTGGCCGAGGTTCCCGAGTTGCCGGGTGTGCTTGCCTATGGAGCGTCCTCTGAGGAAGCAATGGCGAAAGCTGAAGTGCTGGCCTTGCGCGTCTTGGCTGACCGGCTCGAACATGGCGAGAGCCGTGCGATCGGCATACAGATTTCACTGCCCACGGTTGCATGAGTCAGTGGCCATGTCGCTTATTCTGGTCGCCTAGAAGTCCTAGTTGCCAACGCCTTCAAAGACGTCTAACCGCTTCATCGAACGAACATCACGCCAAGCCGTTGGATGCCGCTTAGCTCGGTTGTTAGGCGGCAGAGAACCGCGACGGGGACAGGACCAGATGCTGATACTTGCTGGGTTTCTTGCCCCGTACCTCATAGCCCTTGCTGTTTTTCCGCATCTCGCAAAGCGCGGTCCAGTGCCGTGGAGCATTCCGCTCGGAAGTTGCTTGCTGATCGTCTTGTCGCCTTGGCTCGTCCCGGCGAACTCACCGCCGCTTCGATTCCTCGCCTCAATTTCGGCCGTCATCGTTGCAATCAAGGTCATCGATGTCTCGCTCGACGTAAGACAAAGATCCACGCCGACCTGGCGAGAGTACTTCGACTTTCTAACCAATCCCTTCACCTACGTTCGGCGATGTTTGGCGCTTGAACGTCGTCCAACATTGCACGAGAACCTCTTGAGGTTGGTCGGAGGATTCCTTGGCTGTGCCGTGGGTCTTGCTGTCCTTGCTGGTTTGTTCAGCGTGGATTGGTCTGGTCGGCACTTTCTTGCCGAACACGTCAGCAAAGTCATTGCACTCATGTTGTCAATAACCTCCGGACTGACAGCCGCTACCGCTATTTGGCGCCTGTGTGGCGGAACCGCTCGCGACTATATGGACAAGCCATTTGCGGCGCGAACGTCAGCAGAGTTCTGGCGCCGCTACAACCGCAACATGCAGCAGTTCTTTTGGCAGGACATTTTCAGGACCAACGGTGGCCGTCGTTCACCGATTCGAACGATGCTCATCGTCTTCGCCCTGTCGGCACTGCTCCACGAACTCATTTTTAGCGCTGCAATTGGTCGAGTGCAGGGCTATCAGACAGCCTTCTTCGCCGTGCAGGGCCTTGCGGCTGCTTTGACAGCGCGCGTCAAAGTGAAGGGCTGGTGGGCCATCCTTTGGACAGCAGGTACGCTGGTCTTCAACCTTGCTACATCGGTGCTGTTCTTTGCCAGCATTCACGGC
>JAYSVE010000472.1:0-3950 GCA_043718725.1 Methylibium sp. | reverse complement strand
GGCCGCCGGTCACATAACGCCGCACATCGGCGGCACCCAGCGCAACTTTGGGAATGTCGTCGGCGATGATGCGGCCGCTGTAGAACGCGACCACGCGGTCGGCGTAGCGTTCGACGATGTCCATGTCGTGCTCGACGAACAGCACCGTCATCGCCTCGGCGCCGAGCGCGGTCATGACGATGTCCATCATCGGAAATTTCTCTTCGGCCGAGACGCCGCTGGTGGGTTCGTCCAGCAGCAGCAACTTCGGGGCGCCGGTCAGCGCCATCGCGATGTCGAGCAGCTTGCGCACGCCGCCGGGCAGCTCGGCCACCCGCCGGTCGCGGTGCTCGGTGAGCTTGAAGCGCGCCAGCAACTCGTCGGCGCGGGCCACGGCGTCGGGGCGTCGCGCCGGCTCCCAGAACGACAGCCGCGTGCCGTGGCAGGCGGTGGCCACCAGCATGTTCTCGAGCACGGTCAGCTCGGCGCACAGTTGCGGGATCTGGAACGAGCGCGCCACGCCCAGCCGCGTGATCGCGCGTGGCGACAGCGGTGTGATGTCGCGCTCACCCAGTGAAATGGTTCCCGAGTCCGGCTTCAGGTAGCCGGTGATCATGTTGACGAAGGTCGTCTTGCCCGCGCCGTTGCTGCCGATCAGGCTGACCCGCTGGCCCACCGTGATCGCGATGTTGATGTCACTCGCCGCGACGACCGCGCCGAAACGCTTCTCGACGCCTGTGGCTCGAAGCAGCACCGGCGAGGTCATGGTGGGGCCCCCCAGTCGCTGTGCTCCTGCCCCCGAGGGGCGCCAATCGCCTTGGGAGCGGCCCGGCGGCTCATCGTCCGCCTCCCAGGCGCTTGAACCATGCGCGGTCGAACCACAGCGAGCCGATGCCGCGCGGCAGGAAGCGAATCACGAAAAGCAGGAACAAACCGAGCGCCAACTGCCAGGTGTTGGGGAAGTACAGGCTCGAAAACGAGCGCACGACTTCGAGCACCGTCGAGGCCACGAACACCGCCAGCACACTTTGCCAGCCGGCCAGGATGGCGACGAAGACAAACTCGCCCGAGGTTGTCCAGTAGCTGAAGTTCGGGTCGATGTGGCCCAGCGACATCACCGTCAGCGCACCCCCCGTTCCGCCGGCAAACGCGGCCAGCACGAAGTTGATGGCCATCGCCCGGCGCACCGAGCCGCCCAGGTACTCGACGCGCAGTTCGTTCTCGCGCACCGCCAGCGTGATGAGGCCACGGGTCGAATCGAAATACACACGCGCCAACAGCGCCAGCGCGGCCGCGATGACGATGGTCACCGCGTACATCACATAGCCGACCCGCGCATCCGGCAGGCTTTGCCCGAACAAGGTGGCGCGGCCCATGTTGAAGCCGTCCGAGCCCCCCAGCGCCTCGGTCTTGACGAGCGCGCCGTAGGCCACCATCGACAGCGCCAACGTCAGCATCGCAAAGAAGATGCCGCGGTAGCGCGACAGCAGCGGCGCAAACGGTGCGGCCACCAGCGTCGCCGCGGCGCCACCCAGCAGCGCCAGGCCGACGGCGTCGGTGATGCCCAGGCGGTTGAAGGCCAGCGCCGCGGCGTAGCCGCCCAGCGCGAACACCAGGCCCTGGCCGAACGACACCACGCCGCCGCGCATCAGCAGCACGATGCCCAGCGACACCAGGCCGTGCGAGGCCGCCATCGTCAGCAGGAAGGTCAGCCATTTGGGCAAAAAGGCGCCGGCCAGCACCAGCGCGGCAGTGAACAGCACGCCGGCCAACAAAACGCGCGAGCGCGGCGCCGCGGCATGGCGCAGCGGCGGCGCGCGCTTGATGATCGATGCGCTCATGTCGGTCGCCATCTTCAGATCTTGCGCGCCTGGACCTGCTGGAACAGGCCCTCGGGGCGGAACACCAGCACCACCGCCATCACGATGTAGATCGAAAACAGCTCGGCCACCGGCATCAGGTGCACCGCCGACGAGCGCGCCAGCCCGACGATCAACGCGCCGATGGCCGCCCCCTGGATGCTGCCCAGCCCGCCGATGATCACCACCGCGAACGAAACGATGATCACGCCCACCGACACCCCCGGCTGGACCGAGATCATCGGCGCGGTGAACGCCCCGCCGAGCGCCGCCAGGAAGATGCCGATCGCGAACGCGCCCATGTAGACGCGCGACACGTTCACCCCCATGCTCGCCGCCACCTCTTCACTGTGGATCACCGCCAGCACGATCTTGCCCTGGCGGGTGCGGTTCAAGCCCCACCAGACCGCCAGGCCGACGATCACGGCGAGCGCCACCAGGATGAAGTCGTAGCCCACATACACCTGGGTGCCGACCTCGACGTTGCCGAACAGGCTGTAGGGCGCCGAAACGTAGTACGGGTTCGCGCCCCAGACCAGCTTGGTCACGTCTTCGAGGATCAGGAACAGCGCGTAGGTCACCAGCACCAGCAGCACCTCGTCGCGGCCATAAAAAAAGCGCAGCAGGCCACGCTCGGTCAGCGGCGCCACCAGCGCGGCCACGGCCACGGCCGCCAGCAGCATGGCCACGATCGACCAGGCCGGCGCCAGGCCGATCGCCGCAAACCAGCCGACAAAGCTGGCGGCGGCGTAGGCCCCCAGCGCGTAAAAGCTGCCGTGGGCGATGTTCAGGATCTTCAGCACCCCGAACACCAGCGTCAGGCCGAGCGCGACGATGAACAGCCACGACGCGTAGGTCAGGCCGTCGATCAGGATGGTCAGCGCGGTGCTCAGCATCGCCGGCGCTCAAATGCCGCGCAGCGCAAGTCGCGAACGCAGCGCCTCAATTGCACTTCGCGCCAGGAAACCCGGCCTTGATCCAGTCTTCGGTTTTCATGTCAGCCGGCGGGTTGACGCAATCGGCCGGGAAGCGCTGGATGTCGTCGAGCACCACCATTTTCTTGGCGGCGTCGTAACGCGTCTTGCCGATGGCAGCGTCTTGCACCGCCTGGTGACCGCCGCCCAACGCCATGCGAACTTTGCCGGCCGGCGTGTCCCATTCGGAGCCGCGCAGCGCGGCGGCGAGTTGTTCGTGCGTCGGCTTCTTGCCGCCGTTGGCCGCCATCGCTTTTTCGACCGCGAGCTTCAGGCCCAGCAAGGCCTGGATCATGCGGTTCGGCGCCTGCACCGGGTAGACGGTGTAGGCCTTCTGATAGATGCCCCACCACCAGTCGTTCAGCGCCGACTTGGGCGACAGCAGCCCATAGGCCCCGCGCGCGCCCAGGATCACGCCGTCGGGCATCTTGTCGCCCAGTCCGGGCAGCACGTGGTCGCCGGCCGAGAGCACGAACTGGGAACGCTTGAACAGGCCGCGCGGCCCGCCTTGCAGGATCAGCGCCTGCAGGTCGCCGCCCCACAGGCTGGAGTGCGTCACGTCGGCCGGCTTGGCCATCAGCGCGGAGATTTCGGTGCCGTACTGGCCCGCGCCGAACTTGGGCAGCAGGTCCTCGCCGGGCTTGGCGCCGGGGTAGAGTTTTTCCATCGACAGCACGAAGTCCTTGCGCGAATCCTGGCCCCAGGCGTAGTCCTGGTTGATCAGGTTGAAGGTGTCGGCCTTGATGTTGCGGGCCTTCAGGTAGCGCGCCAGCGCGACGTTGTCCATCGCCGCGTGCGATGCGGTGCGGAACACATAGTTGTATTTGCCGTCCTCGAAGATGCGCGGCGTGCCGCAGTCGTAGAGGATCAGGAACTTTTTCATCTCCTCGGCCACCGGCGCCACCGCCAGACAATCGCCGGAGCCGACGTAGCCGACCACCGCGTCGACGTTTTCACGGTCGTACAGATTGCGCAGCTCCTGCACTTGTTTGGTGGCGCCGCCGTTTTCGTCGACGTAGACCGGCTCGATTTTCATGCCGCCGAAACCGGGCTTGTTGTACGGGCCCGGTGCCTCGCCCTTGTTGAACGCCTCGATCACGACCTTGGCGCCGTTGACGGCCGGAATGCCGAAGCTCTC
>JAYSVE010000471.1:0-1698 GCA_043718725.1 Methylibium sp. | reverse complement strand
GCGTGCTCGACACCTTTCCGCGGCTGAAAGAGCGGCTCGGCCATCTGGGCGCCCAGCTGTCGGGCGGCGAGCAGCAGATGCTGTCGATCGGCCGCGCGCTGATGACACACCCCGAGCTGGTGATCCTGGACGAAGCCACCGAGGGCCTGGCGCCGTTGATCGTGGCCGATATCTGGCGCGTCATCGCCGAGATCCGCAGCGCCGGCATCGCCACGCTGATCGTCGACCGCGACTACCGCCGCCTGCTGGCCCGCTGCGATCGTGCCCTGGTGCTGCAAAAGGGCCAGGCAGTGCTGGCCGGCCGCGCCGATGAAGTTGCCGCCAGCGCGGCGCTGGCGGGCTTTCTGGGCGTTTGAAGTGCTCGAGCGCCCGAGGGCGCTGAGGGTTTGAGACGAGGGCGGCGCCGGTTTGGGGCGCCCGGAGGCGGCGCCGGTTTTGAGGCGCCCGAGGCCAGCGCCGGTTATCAGTTCTTGCCGAACCTCGTCTTGGCGGCAGCCACACAACTGGCCTTGCCATCACCCGACATCGCGTCGCATTTCTCGATCGCCACCTTGTAGTCGGCATCGCGCTTGTCGGCGGTGGCGTCGGTCCGTGCCGCGCCGATTTCCTTGGCCGCCTTGGCGTCGGCCAGCGCCTTCACCTCGACGGCCTTGGCTTCCTTCACGCAGACGTCTTTGTTGTTGCCGGTTTGGTCATCGCACTTTTCCTTGGCCACCGCGTAAGCCGACTTGGCCCTGACCTCGGCCACCTTGGTCCGGTCACCCACCTTGCCGGTGTAGCCGTATTCAAGCTCGGCCCGCGCCACCTTCTCCTTGGCCTTGGCTTCTTGGATGCAGACGTCCTTGGCATTGGCGGTCAGTGTGGCGCAGGCCGCCTTGTCGGACTTGTAGTCGGCGCTGATGCGCGTCTTGGCGGTGCTGTAGTCGGCCTTGCTCATCGAGGTGGCGGCATGCGCCATCGGCCAGGCCAGCAGGCTGGCGACGAGGAACGAGGCCTTGAGGGTGAAGAGTTTGTTCATGGTTGTACTTTCCAGGGAGTGAGCCATCGGGATGGGATGCGGCCACCGTGCCGGGGCAACCGATGGCCCTAATTTGCACGGTTTGCGGGCGCAGTACCGTTCGCTGGCGAACACTGCAAGCAGTCAGGGGCGCGGCAGGTGGGATGGGTGGGGCGGGGTGGGGTGGCACGGCAGCGGGGCTGCAATCGGCAGGCGCCTGCCGAGGCGCTTTTAATATAAGCCATAGCGAATATCAACCGGTCGTCGAGTGCTTCGACAGAAGCTGGCGCGCCGCCGCGCCCTACACTGGTTATTCCACCGAACCAGGAGATCGTCATGGCCAAGAAGAACGCCGACGCGCGCGGCGCGTCCATCAACATCGGCATCGGCGAGAAAGACCGGGCGGCTATCGCCGACGGTTTGTCGCGCCTGCTGGCCGACACCTACACGCTGTACCTGACCACCCACAACTTCCACTGGAACGTGAGCGGGCCGATGTTCAATTCGCTGCACGCGATGTTCATGGCCCAGTACACCGAATTGTGGAACGCGGTCGACCCGATCGCCGAGCGCATCCGCGCGCTGGGCCACCCGGCGCCCGGCTCCTATGCCCAGTTCGTCAAACTCAGTTCGCTGAAGGATGCGCCCGCCGTGCCGCCCAAGGCGCTGGAGATGGTGGCCATCCTGGCCGAGGGCCACGA
>JAYSVE010000048.1:0-2389 GCA_043718725.1 Methylibium sp. | reverse complement strand
GAACTTCGCGAGGTTCCAGTCCAGCGCGCCTTTGAAGCGGCCATGTGCCACTTCGAACGCGTTGCGTGTATCGAGCATCGCCACCGGCCGGCCTTGGTCATCCACCCCCCGATCGAGCCACCGCGCCAGGGTTCGGGCCGCGACCGTCGGCGCCCGCCGCAAGTCCGGGCGAATCAAGGGGTGATTCATGCGAATGATCTCGGCCTTGACCTTGACCCGCAACTTGCCGAAGGGCACGGCCTGTGACGCGCTGGTCCGGACCGCCAGATCCTTGAAACGCGGGTCCAGTCGCAGCCAAGCGACAAAGCCGCGCACCGAATCCGTCGCACCGGCCAGGAAAAGGTTGATGCCTTCGTCGGCAATCAGCACGCTGCCCCACACGCCGAACGCCTGCGCGCGTGAGTGAACGCTTTCGCGCAACTGCGCCGTGTCGCTCAGGTTGACAAATTTGTAAGCGCTGATGTTCAGGGTGTGGGTCACGCGGCGCATTCTAAGGAGCCGGGCGCCCGTGGAGGCTTCCCTAAAATGCCCGCCATGGCCTTCATTCACCTGCGCACCCACACCGAATACTCCGTCGTCGACGGCAGCCTCCGGATCGACGAGCTGACCGATGCCGCGCTCGCCGATGGCCAGGGCGCTTTGGCGATCACCGACCAGTCCAACCTGTTCGGCGCCGTCAAGTTCTACATGGCGGCGCGCGCCAAAGGCGTCAAGCCACTGATCGGTGCCGACCTGTGGCTGGAGCCCAGCGGCGCCGAAAAGTCCCCGAGCCGGCTGTTGCTGCTGGCGCAAAACAGCGCGGGCTACCTGAACCTTTGTGAACTCATCTCGCGAAGCTGGCTGCTCAATGCGCAACGCGCCCAGGCCTGGGTCAAATGGGACTGGTTGCAAGAGCGGGGCGACGGCTTGATCGCCTTGTCGGGGGCCGAGCTGGGCGCGGTCGGGCAAGCCCTTATGGCCGGCGACTCGACCCGAGCCGGTGGCCTCGCGCGCCGGCTCGCGGGCTGTTTTCCGGGTCGTTTCTACATCGAGGTTCAGCGCGCCGGCCTGGCCGGCAACGAAACCCATGTGCGCGCGGCGGCGGCGCTTGCGGCGACCTTGAAACTGCCGCTCGTGGCCACCCACCCGGTGCAGTTTTCGACCCCGGACGACTTCGAAGCCCACGAAGCGCGCGTCTGCGTGGCCGAAGGCGAGATGCTGAGCAACCCGAAACGGATCAAGCGTTTCAGCCGCGAGCAGTATTTCAAAACCCAGGCGCGGATGGAGGCGCTGTTCGCCGACCTGCCCGGCGCGGTGCGCAACACGGTGGAGATCGCCAAGCGCTGCAACCTGAGCCTGGTGCTGGGCAAACCGCAGCTGCCCGACTTTCCGACGCCGCTGGTGGACGGCGAGCACATGCCGATCGACCAGTTCTTTCGGGTCGCCTCGCACGAAGGCCTGGAGGATAGGCTCAGGCAACTCTACCCGGCCGAGGCCGAGCGCGAAAAGCAGCGCGCGCGCTACGTGGAACGCCTGGATTTCGAGATCGAGACGATCCTGAAGATGGGCTTTCCCGGTTACTTTTTGATCGTTGCCGACTTCATCAACTGGGCTCAGAACAACGGCTGCCCGGTGGGCCCTGGGCGCGGGTCGGGCGCCGGGTCGCTGGTGGCCTATTCGCTCAACATCACGGGCCTTGACCCGCTGCGCTACAACCTGCTGTTCGAACGCTTTCTGAACCCCGACCGGGTGTCGATGCCCGACTTCGACATCGACTTCTGCCAGGCCAACCGCGACCGCGTGATCGACTACGTCAAACAGAAGTACGGGCGCGACGCGGTGAGCCAGATCGCCACCTTCGGCACCATGGCCGCCAAGGCCGCGCTGCGCGACGTGGGCCGTGTGCTGGGCATGGGCTACGGCCATGTGGACAGCATCGCCAAGCTGGTGCCGGCGCCACCGGGCAAGGCCGTCACGCTCAAACGACCGCCGCGAAGTGACGAAGGTGGGCCCGACAGCGGCGTGATCTATGCGCGCGTCGAAGCGCCGGAGATCGAACTGCGCGAGAAAGCCGAAGAGGAAGTGGCCGAATTGCTGGCGCTGGCCGAACGCGTGGAAGGCCTGGTGCGCAACGTCGGCATGCACGCCGGTGGCGTGTTGATTGCGCCGGGCAAGATCACCGATTTCTGCCCGCTCTACATGCAGCCCGGCAGCGACAACGCGGTCAGCCAGTTCGACAAGGACGATGTCGAAGCGATCGGCCTGGTGAAGTTCGACTTCCTCGGCCTGGCCACGCTGACCGTGCTGGAGCTGGCCAAGGACCTCATTCGTGCCCGTCACCCGGCGCAGAACGGCTTCTCGCTGGAAGACCTGCCGCTGGACGACCGTGGTGCCTACGAGTTGATGAGCG
>JAYSVE010000470.1:0-9500 GCA_043718725.1 Methylibium sp. | reverse complement strand
GCGACCCTGATCAAGTCCCCGCGAGGGCGCGCGCCTCGCTTTGGGATGGGCTGCAAGGCGCAAACCACAGCCATAGCTCCGGCTATGGCGAGGATTTGCAACGCCGCAGACCGCCCAAAGCGAGGATGCGCGCACCGCGGGGGACTTGATCAGGGTTGCCCATGTTCAACTGAACATCTCGCCCCCGCCCTGCACTCCCAGGCGCAGGCCCAGCCAGGCCAGCGCGACGGCGGCGCCACGGTCGATCCAGGCCTTGACGCGCTGGTAGAACCGCTGGGTGCCCTCGGTCGAAAAGAACCAGGCCAGCGCGACATGCCACAAGGTTGAATTGGCAACGATGATGGCGAAGGCGGCGACGCTCACCCACACCGGCGTGCCCAGCGGCAGCAGCGCCGCGAAGATGCTGCCGTAAAAGACCAGCGCCTTCGGATTGGTCAGGTTGGTCCACAAGCCCAGTCGAAACGCCTGCCCATCGGTCTGCGCCACGGCGCGCTCGGCCGGCGGCAACACCAGCGGGCGGGTGGCGCCGCGCCACATGCGCCAGGCGACGTACAGCAAGTAGGCGCCGCCGGCCAGCTTGAGCAGCGAATAAAGCCAGGCGACCCGCGCGAACAGCCAGCCCAGGCCGAGCAGCGCCGCGCCGGACCACAACGCCGCACCGCCGGCCACGCCCAGCGCCACCAGCACCCCGGCGCGGCGCGAGCGGCTGGCCGCGGTCTGGGTCACCACCAGCACGTTCGGGCCCGGGCTGAGCATGGCCAATACATGCACCACAAAAACACTGCCGAGCACCACGGCATAGGTCACCCGTGCTCCCTGCGCACTGCGTGCGGTCCCGCCAAGCGGGAGCATTCGGACTTGGGCCGGCCCGACGCGCTCATCGGGCAACCTCCATGCTTCGCACTCCGGTATTCGCCTTGGGGCGGCCCGGCGCGCTCATGGTGATGGCTTCGCCAGCGCCTTGACCCCGACGCTGGCGGCAATCAGGATCGGGTCGTACACCGGCGCGAACGGCGGCGCATAGGCCAGGTCCAGCGCCTCGACCTGGGCCAGCGTCATGCGCGCATGCAGCGCGGTGGCGAACACGTCAATGCGCTTGGCCACCGCGTCGCCGCCGATCATCTGCGCGCCCAGCAGCCGGCCGCTGCCGCGCTCGGCATAGACAACGCTGGTGATGGCCTTGTCGCCGGGGTAAGACTTGGCGCGCGTGTGGTGCGTGGAAACGGCTTCGATGGCGTCAATGCCGGCGGCGGCAATCTCGGCCGCACCCAGGCCAGTGCGCGCGACCTCCAGGTCGAACAGCTTGAAGCCGGCGCTGCCGACGATGCCGCCGAAACGCTCGTCGCCGCCGGCGGCGTTGGCGCCTGCCACCTTGCCTTGCTTGTTGGCGGTGGTGCCGAGCGGGATCCACACCGGCTGGTCCAGCACCAGGTGCTGCGCTTCGGCACAGTCGCCGGCGGCGTAGACGTCGGCGGCGCTGGTGCGCATCGCGCTGTCGACCGCAATTGCGCCGCTGCGGCCGAGTTGGATGCCGGCCGCGCGCGCCAGCGTCACCTCCGGACGCGTGCCGACCGAGACGATGACGATCTGCGCGCGGAGTTCACCACGATCGCTGCGCAGCACCAGCTCGGCGCGGTCGCGCCGAACCGACTGCAGGCTCACGCCGGTTTGAACTTGCACGCCGCAGCGACTCAGTTCACGACCCGCCGCGGCGACGATCGCCGGCGCGAAACCCGGCAGCACCTGCGCCACCCGCTCCAGCATCGTCACCTCGATGCCCAGGCCGTGCAGCACGTCGGCCATTTCCATGCCGATGTAGCCGGCGCCGACGACGACGGCACGGGTCACCTGGGTTGCCGCGAGATGCCGCTTGATCGCCTGCGCGTCGTCGAGTTCGCGCAGCACGAACACACCTGCCTCGTCGAGCCCCGGCACCGGCGGGCGCACGGCGACGGCGCCGGTGGCGAGCACGAGGCGGTCCCAGCCCAGTGAAACCTCGCGGGCGGCATCAAGATCGATCACGTCGACAGTGCGGCGCGCGAGGTCAATGCCGCGCACCTCGTGGCGCGTGCGCACGTCGATGCCACGCTCGCTGCGCGCGGCATCGGCCTTCAGGATCACCAGATCGTCCAAGGTCCGCGTCGGGTCGCCGATGTTGTAGGGCATGCCGCAGGCGCTGTAGGAAATCTCGGTGCCTCGGTGCAGCACGATCACCTCGCACGCCGGGTCGCGCCGGCGCGCCTGACTTGCCGCGCTCATGCCGGCGGCAACCCCACCGATGACGACAATCCGCACTCTCACCGCCCGTGCTTCGCCCAATGTCCGGCAAACAGCGTCTCATCGCTGACCGGCGTGGCCTTGGCGTCGACCAGCCGCGAAACCCAGGTGGTGTTGATGAAATGGCGCACGTTGACGTTTTCGGTGGTGATGTTGCCGCCCCAGGTGCCGCAGGACAGCGACAGCGTGTACGGCATGCCGTTGCGCGGGCTGCCCGCGCCTTCGTTGAGGTCTTGATTGACCATCACCCTGGCGGTGCGGGTGCGCATTGCCAGCGCTTCGACATGGGCGTCGTTGGCGGTGTGGATGCCGCAGGTGTGGCCCAGCCCCTGGTAGCCGGTGATGGCGTTGACCAGGTCGATCGCGTTGTCGATGGTTCCGCCGTAGCGGTACAGCGCCAGCACCACCGACAGCTTCTCGCCGGAGAACGGGTGCTGCGGGCCGGCACCGGTTTCCTCGACGATCAGGAAAGTCTTGCCTTCGGGCAGGTTGATGCCCGCCAGCGCCGCGATGTGCACGGCCGACCTGGCGACCACGTCGAGAACCGGAATCGCCTGGCCGGGCTTGGGCCACATCAACGCCTGGAGCCTGGCTTTGTCCGCCGCGTTGAGCAGGTGGCCGCCGCGCGCCGCCAGCTTGGCCAGCAGCGCCGGGTAGATCGCGTCGTGCGCGATCAACGCGTTGTCGGCCAGGCAACTGGTCGCGAAGTCGAAGGTCTTGGCGCGCGCGATCATCGCGGCGGCGTCGTCCAGGTCACCGGTCTCGTCGACCACGTGCACCGCGTTGCCCACGCCCACGCCGAAGGCCGGCGTGCCCGAGCTGTAGGCCGCCTTGACCATGGCCTCGCCACCGGTCGCGACCACCAGGTCGGCTTGGCGCATCAGCTCGCCGGTCTTGCCTATCGACGGCGCGTCGACGATCTGGACCAGGTCCGGCGGCGCGCCGACCTGCTCGCAGCCCTCGCGCATCAGCCGCACCGCCAGCGCCGAGGTTTGCGCGGTGCGCGGGTGCGGTGCGACGATGATGGCGTTGCGGCCCTTCAGCGCCGCCAGCGCGTTCACCGGCGGCGTGGCGTCCGGCCCGGTGGTCGGGATCAGCGCGGCGATCACCCCCACCGGCTTGGCGATCTTGACGATGCCGCGCTCGGGCAGCTCCTCGATCACGCCCACGGTCTTGACGCCCTGCATGTCGCGGATGGTGCCGGTGACGCGGTTGCGGATCTTCATCACCTTCGACTCGTAATTGCCGAAGCCGCCTTCGTCGACCGCGGCGCGGGCCAGCGCCTCCTTGTTTTTGACGACGCTCCAACCCACCGCCAGCACCAGCGCATCGACTTGCGCCTGCGAGTAGTTCTCGATCGCCTGCTGGGCCGCGCGGGCCCGCTTCACCAACGCGGCGATGTCGCGTTGCGCGTCGGCGGCGGCCTCGGTCGGGTCGGCGGCATTGGAGGTTTTGGGGTTGCTCATGGGTTCGTCCTTTCCACGCGCATGCGCGCATCCACAATGATGAAGTTGTTTCCGCTTGCGATCAGCGGGTTCAGGTCCAGCTCGGCGCACCAGGGTGCGCGCGCCAGGCAGATCGACAGGCTGGACACCAGCCTGCCCAGCGCTTCGCGATCAACGCCGGGTGCGCCGCGCAGGCCGTCGAGCAGCGCGCCGGCGCGCAGCTCGGTCAACGCGCGCCGCGCCTCTTGCGGGGCGATCGGCGCCAGGCGCATGACCACGTCGGCCAGCACCTCGGTCCAGATGCCGCCCAGCCCGCAGACCACCAGCGGCCCGAAGGTCGGGTCGCGCACCGCCCCGAGCATCAGCTCGATGCCACGCGTGGCCTGGGCCTGCACCAGCGCCGGGCCGGGGCCCAGCGTGTCGACAAAGGCCGCGAAGGCAGCGCGCACGGCGGGCGCATCCCGCAGGCCGAGCCGCACCGCGCCGACCTCGGTCTTGTGGACCAGGCCGGTGCGCACCGCCTTCAGCACCGCCGGGAAGCCGAGCGCGGCGGCCGCCGTCACGGCCGCGTCGGCATCCACCGCGATCCGCCATGGCGCGACCGGCAAGCCCCAAGCGGCGAGCAACGTGAACAGCGCCTCGGGCTCGAGCCAGCCATCGGCGGGCACGGCGTCGGGGCACACAAAGGGCTCACCGAGCGCGGGCGGCAGATCGGGCGCCGCGACCGCACAGCGCGCCAGCACCCGCGCCGAGCGCGCCGCCCACTCGTGGCACGGCAGCCCGGCAGCTTGCAACCTGCGCCGCAGCGGGTCGCCCTGGGCCGGGGCGACCCAGCAGACGTGCACCGGCTTGGGCACACCGCGCACCGCTGCGGCTTGAGACTCCTCGATGACCGCGTCGACCACGCCCTCGTCCAGCGCCGAGCGTTGCAGCAGCACCGGCAGCACGGCGTCGACTTCGTCACTGGCCAGCAAGGCGCGCAGGCTCTCGCGGTACATCGTCGCAAAGCGCTTCCAGTCGGTCGTGACATCGACCGGGTTGCCGGCCGCGCCATGCGCCGGCAGGTGCCGGGCGATGGCTTCGCGCAGCGGCGCCGAGAGCGCCGGCACGGCCAGGCCTTCGGCTTCGAGCAGGTCGGCCAGCTCGACGCCGGTGCCGCCCGAGTTGGTGATGATGGCCACGCGCCGGCCGCGCAGCGGGGGTTGACGGTCCAGCGCGGCGGCCACGTCGAACAGCTCCAGCCCGTCGTTCACCAGTACGGCACCGGCCTGGCGCAACACCGCGCGCGCCACCGCGAAGTCCTGCGCCAACGCGGCCGTGTGGCTGGCCGCCGCACGCTGTCCGGCGGCAAAGCGGCCGGTCTTCAAAATCACCACCGGTTTGTGCGGCGTCACTTCGCGCAGCGCGGCGACCAGCGCCGGCCCGTCGGCGATCGACTCCAGCACCAGCGCGATCACCCGCGTGGCCGGGTCGGCACCGTAAAAACGAATCGCATCGACCTCGTTGACATCGGCCTTGTTGCCGGCCGCCAGCACCTTGGCAAAGCCGATCGCGCCGTCCTGCGAGCGCGAAAACGCCGCCATGCCGTACGAGCCGCTCTGAGTGAACAGCGAGACGCCGCCGGCGGCTGGCAGGCCCATCGCCAGCGACGCGTTCAGGCCTTGTTGAACGTCGATCAGGCCGAAGCAGTTGGGGCCGATGAGGCGCACGCCACCGGCACGCGCCGCGCGCTGGCACTCGGCTTCCAGCGCCGCGCCTTGCGGGCCGACCTCGGCAAAGCCGCCGCTGAGGATCAGCGCCACCGGCACGCCGGCGCGGGCGCAATCGTTGACCACCTGCACGCTGACATGCGCCGGTGTCACGACCACGGCGAGGTCGATGCCGCCTGGTACGGCGGCGATGTTCGAGTAGGCGCTGAGGCCCAGGATTTGCGTCGCACTCGGGTGGATGGGTACGACCTCGCGCGCGCCACCGGCCAGCAGGTTGTCGAGCAGCAGGCGCCCTGCCTTGCCGACCTCGGCCGACGCGCCGACCAGGGCGACGCGGCGCGGCGCGAAAGCGGCATGGCCCCAACGGTTCATGGACTCGCTCACGGCGCCGTCCCTGGCCCATCGGCGAACAGCGCGGGCTCGCCACCGGTGTGCAGGAACACGACCGGGCCAGGCCCCGAAAAGCGACCCGCCGCCGCCAATGCGGCCAGGCCGGCGAAGGCCTTGCCGGTGTAGGTCGGGTCGAAGAACAAACCCTGCGTGCGCGCAGCGAGCACGATCGCCGCGTCGCCTGCCGGGGTCGGCACGCCATAGCCGTCGCCGATGAAGCCGTCATGCACCATTACGTCAGACTCGGCCACCGTGGCCGGCACGTCGAGCAGCGCCGCCGCCGCGGCCGCGAGCGTGGCAATGCGCGCGCGCACCTCGCTCGCCGGGCGACTCACCGTCACACCTTCGACACGCCAGCGAGCGCCGAGCAGCGCCGAGCCGAGCAGCCAGCCGGCCAGCGTCGCGCCGGAGCCGACCGCCAGAAACACCGTCGCCACTTGCAGTCCGAGGGTCTGGCACTGGCGCTGCATTTCGCGCGCCGCCAGCACATGCCCCAACACGCCCAGCGCACAGGCACCCCCGCGTGGAATCGGGTACGGGCGCCGGCCCGCGGCGCGCAATTCGGCGGCGATGTCGGTGATCGCCTGGTCGACCTGGGCCCGGTCGGGGTTGTGGGTGAAGCGGGTTTGCGCGCCCAGCAACCGCGTCAGCCGCAAATTGCCCTGCACGGCGGCTGGCTCCTCGCCCCAGTACGCGGCCACCGCTTGCATGCCGGCGTGGGCCGCGGCCGCGGCCGTGGCACGCACATGGTTTGACTGAGCGCCGGCGCCGGTGACCACCACGTCGGCGCCACGAGCGCGCGCGTCGCCGATCAGCAGCTCCAGCCCGCGCACCTTGTTGCCGCCGAAGCCGAAGCCGATCAACTCGTCACGCTTGACCCACAGCCCGGGCAGGCCGAGCGCTCGCGCCAGCGCCGGTGCCTCGGACAGCGGCGTCGGCAACAGGCCAAGGCGTTCGCGCGGCAACGCGTCCAGGCGGCTGAACGCTTTGTCATTCATTGAAGCCCCCTGCGTCGCTGCGCGCCGGTCCCCCCGAGGGGGAGCGAGCGTCTTGGGAGCGGCCCTGCGTCGTTCATGGCTCGTCGGCCAGCACGCGGTCGACCATCGCGGCGCAGTGGCCGCTGTGGCTGCCGACGTCGAGCAGCGCGTCCAGCGCGCGCGCATCGATCGCCGAGGTGATGTTCGCATCCGCACGCACCGCGTCGATCAAGCTGCGGCCGCCGGCGCGCGCGGCAATCGCCAGGTCGAACATCAGCCGGTGCGCCGCATCGCGGCCGATGTGGGGCGCCAACGCCAGCATCACCGCTTCAGACAGCACCGCGCCGCCGCTGGCCTCCAGGTTGGCGCGCATGCGATCGGCATCGACTTCGAGATTTGCCGCCAGTTCGCCCAGCAGCTCGACCGCGCGGCCGGCCAGCATCGTCGCCTCGGGGATGGCGTGCCACTCGGTCTTCCAGGCGCGGCCGTCGCGTTCGTGGTCGTGCACCAGGCCTTCCTGCACGGCCGCGCCGAGGTGGCGCACCAGCCGCGCCAGGCTGCCCAGGTGTTCGCCGATCTCGGGGTTGCGTTTGTGCGGCATGGTGATGCTGCCCACCGTGCCGGCGACGAAGCCCTCACGCAGCTCGCCGATCTCGCTGCGCTGCAGGTTGAGCACTTCGTGGCCGATGCGGTCCGCCGTGCCGCTGACCAGCGTGAGCAGCGCGCACCACTCGGCCAGCACGTCGCGGCTGCTGGTCCAGGAGATCAGCGGCGCATGCAGCCCCAGGCGTTCGGCAAAGCGGCGCTGCACCTCGAGCCCGCGCGGGCCCAGCGACGCCAGGCTGCCGACGCCGCCGCACAACTGCGCGCTGTCCATGCGCGGCGCGATTTCGTTGAAGCGACGCCGATGCCGGCGCACTTCGGCGAGCCAACCCGCGACCTTGAAACCGAAGGTGATCGGCAGGCCCTGCTGGCCATGCGTGCGCCCGGCCATGACCGTGCCGCGGTGGCGCAGGGCCAATGTGGCCAGCGCGGCGTCGACGGTTTGCAGATCGCGCTGCAATATCTGGCGCGCCTCGCGCAGCGCGAGCATCAGCCAGGTGTCAGTCACGTCCTGCACGGTCGCGCCGGCATAGACCGATTGCGCGTCCGCCGGGCCCAGGCGCACCTGGATGGCGCGGATCAAGCCTTGCGTCGAATGGCCGCTCTGTTCACGGCCACGACGGACCTCGTCGAGGAATGCAGCGTCGACGACCAGCGTGCGGCAGCACACGGCGATGGCGCGCGCGGCGCCGGCCGGGACCAGTTCGAATTCGGCCTGGACCTCGGCCAGCACCGCGATGATCTCCAGCCAGGCCCGGGTGCGCGGGATTTCGTCGAACAGCGCCTTGATGCCGCGCTGGCTCCACAGGCTGCCGAAGACCACCGAGTCGATCATCGTGGCTGCCGACATCAGGCCTCCTCGGCGACGCGCCGCGCCAGCGCCACCAGCGCGCGGCGGGCGTCGGCGTGGCGCGCCTCGCCGGCATCAAACCAGCTCGCGCAAGCCGCGAGTTGAGCCCGGTGCGCGACCATCATCGCGCGCATCGGCGCCTCGGCCGCACCGCCCGGGCCGCGACGCGCGGCGATGGCCGCACGCGGGTCGAGCGCCACAGCCAGCGTTGCCGCGTCCAGCGCCAGGCCGCGCCCGAGAACGGCCAGCGCGGCCTGCGCAAGATCGGCCAGCGTCAACGACGCAGCGTCGCGATGCTCGTCATGCAGACGGCGCGACAACCAGCCGACGACGCGGTGCGCCGCGCGGTGTTCGAGGCCGGCCTGCCGCACCAGCGTCTCGGCCAGATCGGTGGCGAGCACGAAGCTGCGCTCCAGCGTGCGCGCGGCGTTGGCGTGCGACAAGGTCAGGCCGCTGAGCGTGACGCGCATCAATTCGGCCGCGCCGGCCGCCAGCCCCAACGCGCGCGGCAGTTCGCCATAGGCGAGCAGGCGGTTGTCCATTTGCCCGGTGGGCGTGCGCCCGGACGCCGCCAGCGCGGCCTGCAGGCCGATCGCCTGGTTGGCCGCGGACCGGATGTAGGCCAGCGCAAACGGGTTCTTCTTCTGCGGCATGATCTTGCTCGCTCGCGCCTGGGCGTCGCCGAGTTCGACGACGCCGAATTCGACCGTGGCAAAGACCATCAGGTCCTCGGCCAGCCGGTCCAGGTTCACCAGCGCGGCCACCGCCAGGGCCATGCCCTCGATCGGACCATCGGCCTGCCACATCGCGTCGCGCGCGTGCGCCACCAGGCCGCTGAAGCCGAGCAGGCTGGCGAGGCGCTCGCGGTCCGGCGCCAGGCGTGAACCGTTGGTGCTGCCGCAGCCGGCAGGGCAGCGATCGAAGCGATGGTGGAATTGGCGGGCCCGCTCCAGGTCGCGCAGCAGCGGGTCGACGAAGCCGAGCAGGTAGTGGCCGAAGGTGGTCGGCTGGCCGGCCTGCAGGTAGGTGTAGTCGGCGACCAGAGCGTCGCGGTGCAAATCGGCGAGGCCGACCAGTTCACGGCCCAGCGCGGTGAGCGCTCGCGCGAGCCCGCGCACGCGTTCGCACACGACGAGGTGGAACGCGGTGGTCGTGGCCTCGCGTCGCGCCCGCCCGGCGCCCAGCCAGTCTGCCGCCGGCGTGCGCTGGGCCAGCCAGGCTTCGCGGTTGGTGTACAGGTCGCCCAGCG
>JAYSVE010000469.1:0-1699 GCA_043718725.1 Methylibium sp. | reverse complement strand
CGGCGGCACGGTACGGCCGAGTGGCATTTCACGGTGATCCCCGCGGCGTCAAGGTTCGTGTCCATGGTGCGTGTCCAAACCCCGCGTGAAGAGCTGGCCAACGCCTTGAGCCACGGCCTGGGCTTCCTGCTCGCCGTGGCGTCCTTGCCCATCCTCGTGTTGCAGGCGGCGCGGCGTGGCGGCAGCGCGGACGTGGTGGGCGCCTGCCTGTTCGCCGGCACCGCGATGTTGCTGTACGGGGTCTCGACGCTGTACCACTCGCTTCCGGCCGGCAGCGCCAAGGCCTGGCTCAACCGGCTGGACCACGCCTCGATTTATCTGTTCATCGCCGGCAGCTACATGCCGTTTCTGTTCGGCGTGCTGCGCGGGGCCTGGGGTTGGGCGCTGTTCGGCGTGGTGTGGGGCGCGGCGGCGCTGGGCTTCGTCGCCAAGATGTTCAACCGCCTGAGGCACCCGCTGTGGTCGACCGGCCTGTACGTCGCGATGGGCTGGGTCGCGCTGATCGCCGCGGTGCCGCTGGCCGAACGCATGTCGACCGCGGGCCTGGCGTGGCTGGTCGCCGGCGGCTTGTCGTACACGGCCGGGGCCGTGGTGTACCTGTTCGACTCGAGGATGCACTATGTGCATTTCGTCTGGCACCTGTTCGTGCTCGGTGGCAGCACCTGCCACTTCTTCGCGGCCTTGTGGCGCGCGACGGCCTGATGGCTCCCCTGTACAGCCCCAGCGGCGAATCCTTGTTGCGGCCTGGCGTCATCGCGGCGCCGCGCGATCGGCCCGGGCCGGTTGCCGGCGCATCGCCAGCCGGCCAAGAGGCCATTCCATGCATTTGAACCCGGTCCGAACCGGCGCGTCCCACGCGGGGCGGCCGAACAAGCTCGTCAGCGCCGCCGAGGCGGTGCGCCTGATCCACGATGGCGACACCGTCGCCACCGGCGGATTCGTCGGGATCGGCTTTGCCGAGGGCGTCGCGGTGGCGCTCGAAGAGCGCTTTCTGGCCACCCTGGCCGAGACCGGCAGCGGCTCCCCGCGCCAGCTCACGCTGGTCTACGCCGCCGGCCAGGGCGACGGCCAGGATCGCGGGCTGAACCACTTCGGCCACCCCGGGCTGGTGAAAAGGGTGGTCGGCGGCCACTGGGGTCTGGTGCCCAAGCTGCAGGCCCTGGCCGTGGCCGGCGCGATCGAGGCCTACAACCTGCCGCAAGGCGTGATCACGCACCTGTTCCGCGACATCGCCGCCGGCAAGCCGGGCACGCTCAGCCGGGTGGGCCTGGGCACCTTCGTCGACCCGCGCCATGGCGGCGGCAAGGTCAATGCGGCAACCCACGAAGACCTGGTGCGGCTGATGCACATCGACGGCGAGGAGCTGCTGTTCTACAAGGCCTTCCCGGTCCACGTGGGCATCATTCGCGCCACCACCGCCGATGCCGACGGCAACCTGACGATGGAGCGCGAGGCGCTCACGCTCGAAGCGCTGGCCATCGCGATGGCGGCGCACAACAGCGGCGGCCTCGTCATCGCCCAGGTCGAGCGGCTGGCCGAGCGCGGCTCGCTGAACCCGCGGCACGTCAAGATCCCCGGCGTGCTGGTCGACTGCGTCGTCGTGGCGCAGCGGCCCGAGCACCACATGCAGACCTTCGCGACGCAGTACAGCGCCGCCTTCGCCGGCGAGCTGCGCGTGCCGGTCGACACACTCGCGCCG
>JAYSVE010000468.1:0-3965 GCA_043718725.1 Methylibium sp. | reverse complement strand
AGATCTTCGGGCATGCGGGGCTGGAGGCGGACCTGGAGGTTCAGGATCTCGCGCTCGACTGCCTGCGTGCGGTGGGCCTGGAGCAGGCGACGCTGGACCTGGGCGACGCGCGCATCGTGCGCGGCGTGTTGACCGAGGCGGCGCTGAGCGCCCAGGCGCTGGCCGAGATCTACGCCGCACTGGCGGCCAAGGACACGGCCGCGTTGCGCAGCCTGTCGAGCGCGCTGCCGGCTTTGGTCCAGCGCGGCCTGCTCGCGCTGGCCACGCTGTATGGCGATCAGGGCGTTCTTGCCGCGGCAAGGCGGGAGTTGCCTGCGCATCCCTTGATCCATGCGGCGCTGGCCGATTTGCAGTGGCTGGCCAGCCACGCGCGGCAAGCCCATCCCGAGGTGCGCATCGGCTTCGACCTGGCCGACCTCGGAGGCTATGCGTACTACAGCGGCGCGCGCTTTGCGGTTTTCGCCGCGGGCTCCAGCGATGCCCTCGCGCGTGGCGGGCGCTACGACGAAGTGGGCGCGGTGTTTGGTCGCAAGCGGCCGGCAGTCGGCTTCAGCTTGGTGGATCTGAAAGAGCTGGCGCTGCTGGTTTCCGGCAACGGCCTTCGGGCCTCAATTCGAGCGCCTTGGGCCGAAGACAGCGCCTTGCGCAGCGCGGTGCGACGGCTGCGCGAACAGGGTGAGACCGTGGTGTGCATCCTGCCGGGTCACGACCACGAAGGCCAGGAATTCGCCTGCGACCGCGAGCTGGTGGCACCGAACGGGCAATGGATCGTGCGCGCCCTTTGAGCGGCGCGAAACGACAACTCAACTTGAATCAAGAATGACTGACATGCAGAAGAACGCCAAGACTGCCGGGCACAACGTCGTCGTGGTGGGCACGCAATGGGGCGACGAGGGCAAGGGCAAGGTGGTCGATTGGCTGACCGATCATGCGCAGGCCGTCGTGCGTTTCCAGGGCGGACACAACGCCGGCCACACGCTGGTCATCAAAGGCATCAAGACGGCCTTGCAGCTCGTTCCCTCGGGCATCATGCGCGACGGCGTGGCTTGCTACATCGGCAACGGTGTCGTCGTCGATCCCACCCATTTGCTGGGTGAGATCGAGCGGCTCGAATCGATCGGCGTCGAAGTCCGCTCCCGTCTGTTCATCAGCGAGTCCTGCCCGCTGATCCTGCCGTTCCATGTGGAGGTCGACAAGGCCCGCGAGGCGCTGCGCGAAACCAGCGGCGCCGGCAAGATCGGCACCACCGGCAAAGGCATCGGCCCGGCCTATGAAGACAAGGTTGCGCGGCGTGCCTTGCGTGTTCAGGACCTCAAGCACCCGGAGCGGTTTGCCGCCAAGCTGCGCGACTTGCTGACCTTGCACAACTTTGCGCTCGCCGGCTACCTGCAGTCGAAGGCGCTGGCGTTTGAGCCGATCTATGAACATGCGATGCAGGTCGCGCAGGCCTTGAAGCCGATGATGGCCGATGTCGGCTACATCCTGCACAACGCGCACCGCGGCGGCGCGAACATCCTGTTCGAGGGCGCACAGGGCACCCTGCTGGACATCGACCACGGAACCTATCCCTACGTCACCTCCAGCAATTGTGTCGCCGGCAACGCCGCGGCCGGGGCAGGTGTCGGACCGAACCTGCTGCACTACATCCTCGGGATCACCAAGGCCTACACCACGCGCGTCGGCAGCGGTCCGTTCCCGACCGAGCTGCCGATGAGCGAGCCGGGAACGGTCGGCCACCACTTGTCCACCGTCGGGCAGGAGCGTGGCACCGTGACCGGGCGTCCGCGGCGTTGCGGCTGGCTCGATGCGGCCGCGTTGAAGCGGTCGATGATCATCAACGGCATTTCCGGCCTGTGCATCACCAAGCTCGACGTGCTCGACGGGCTGGCGGAGATCCAGATCTGCGTCGGCTATGAATTGCAGGGCCGGCGCCTCGACATCCTGCCTCTCGATGCCGACGACATCAAGGCCTGCCGGCCGGTGTATGAGACGTTTCCCGGTTGGACAGAAAGCACTTTCGGCATTACCGAATGGGACAAACTGCCCCTGAACGCGCGCCGCTACCTGGAAAGGGCGCAGGCCTTCATTGGCGCGCCGATCGCCATGGTGTCCACCGGGCCGGACCGTGTCCACACGATTGTCTTGCGCCACCCGTACACCGCTTGATGAACTGTTCGCCAGCCCATCACCAGGAGCCCGAATGCTGACCGACGACGGAAAACACCTGTACGTATCTTGGGACGAATACCACATGCTCACCGAGCGTCTGGCTTTGAAGGTGCACGCCTCGGGCTGGGAGTTTGACCAGATTCTTTGCCTTGCGCGTGGCGGCATGCGTCCCGGCGACGTTCTGTCGCGGGTGTTCGACAAGCCGCTGGCCATCATGTCGACCAGTTCGTACCGCGCCGAGGCCGGAACGATTCAGGGGCGGCTGGACATGGCCAAGTACATCACGCTGCCCAAAGGCGAACTCGGCGGGCGGGTGTTGCTGGTTGACGATCTGGCCGACTCGGGCCTCACGCTCAAGGCCGTCGTCGAGCGGCTCAAGGGCATGCCTTCGATCAGCGAACTGCGCTCGGCGGTGGTTTGGACCAAGGGCGTTTCGAGCTACACACCCGACTATTTCGTCGAGCATCTACCGACCAGTCCCTGGATCCATCAGCCGTTTGAAGAGTACGACACGCTTCGACCCGAAGGCCTGGCCAAGAAGTTCGTCATTTGAGCGCGGGCCCACGCCGCGCAGTACTCCGCCAAGTACTCGCCTTTCGTCGCCGATCGTCGCCGGCAACGAAAAAGCCAGCATTTTCATGCTGGCCTTTGATATCTGGTGCCCAGGAAGGGACTCGAACCCCCACGGAGTTACCCGCTAGTACCTGAAACTAGTGCGTCTACCAATTCCGCCACCTGGGCATTTCAGGAAGTTTCAGATCATATCATCAAAGAAATTCAATTGAAAAATACCAATCCAATCGGCGCTGAGCTGATGAGTGAAATCGAAGGCACGGTGCAAGGTCACCGAGACGGTCATGGCTTCATCGTTCGCGACGACCGCCAGGCTGACCTCTACCTGTCGCAGCAGGAAATGCGCTCGGTGTTGCACCACGACCGCGTCAAGGCGCGCGTCATCCGCTACGACCGCAAAGGGCGCCCGGAGGCGCGCGTGCTCGAAATCCTGGAGCGCAAGAAGTCGCCGATCATCGGTCGCCTGTTGAATGAAAGCGGCGTCTGGCTGGTGGCACCCGAAGACAAGCGCTATGGCCAGGATATCCTGATTCCGAAGAACGCCATCGCGACCGCGGCGGCAGGGCAGGTGGTGGCCATTGAGTTGACCGAGCCGCCTTCGATGTATTCGCAGCCTGTGGGCCGAGTTGTCGAGGTGCTCGGCGAGATCGACGACCCCGGCATGGAGATCGAGATCGCCGTGCGCAAGTACGAGGTGCCGCATCGCTTCAGCGCGCAGACGCTGGCCCAGGCGGCCGGCCTGCCGGAGAAGATTCGCCTGGTCGACCGCAAGCACCGAATTGACCTGACCGATGTGCCGCTGGTCACCATCGACGGCGAGGATGCGCGCGACTTTGACGACGCGGTGTACTGCGAGCCGGCCCGCATCGGGCGCGTCAAGGCGGACAACGGCTGGCGCCTGATCGTGGCCATTGCCGATGTCAGCCACTACGTGTTGTCCGGTGAGCCCATCGACGCCGATGCCTACGAGCGCGCCACGTCGGTCTACTTTCCGCGCCGTGTCATTCCAATGTTGCCGGAGAAGCTCTCCAACGGCCTGTGCTCGTTGAACCCCAACGAAGACCGGCTGGCAATGGTCTGCGACATGGTTGTCGCGGCCACCGGCGAGATCCACGCCTATCAGTTCTACCCGGCAATTATTTGCTCGCAGGCGCGCCTGACCTACACCGAAGTGGCCGCTGTCCTGGCCAATACCCGGGGCCCGGCGGCGACGCGGCAGCAAA
>JAYSVE010000467.1:0-1704 GCA_043718725.1 Methylibium sp. | reverse complement strand
AGCGGGCGGACCGTGACGAACTGATTGAACGGGCCTTCATGCGCGCTGCCGCCGAAGCGGAGATGGCCGGCTCTTGTTTGACCGACGCGGCCGTCCGCGCCCTGGCACGGCATTCGTGGCCGGGCAACCTGCGCGAGCTGCAGCATGTGGCGCGCTTCGCGGTGGCGGTCAGCGATTCATCGGTCATCGACCTGAAAGCATTGCCGCCGCCGCTCGGGGACGTCGGCAAGGTGCTGTCGGCAAATGGTGCAGCGGATGCGGCTCGGCAGCGGTCAGCGACGGATCTGGAGGCGGTCGTCGATGCCTTGCGTCGCGCCGCCTGGAATGTCTCGGGGGCAGTCGCGCTGTTGAGTATCTCGCGCGCCACCCTGCATCGGAGGATGAACCAGTTCAACCTGAAGCGGCCCGGCAAGGATGAAGTGCGCGCCGACGACAACCGGCGGATGCTGTCCTGATCGCCGACCTGTTCAGGTCCCCGCTCACGTAGCTGATGGCCTTCGCATGGCCAAATGCAGTCCACGGGTGAACCGTGGGCAATGTGTTGCGTCATTGCCCGACCAGCGGCCCGCCGGCGGGCTGAAATCAGTTGTCGATGGAGCCGCCAGCCCGGTTTGCGCCCGATCCAGACTCGGCCGTTTCGCGCCGCGCCGGTAACCCTTGTGGAATCGTGCCGCATCGCAATATGCAAGCATCGGAACCGAAAAGAGGCAAATCGATAGAATCAAACCATGCCTGACGAGAAACCACGCCCCGTCGCTTTGCCGTTGGAGCAGCCCAAGCCCGATGACGGGCAGGGCGCTGTTGTCGTCGAGCGCCAGACCGCGAAAACAGAGCCTCCCAGGATGTACCAGGTGGTCTTGCTCAATGACGACTACACACCGATGGAGTTTGTGGTGATGGTCTTGCAGGAGTATTTCAATCGCGACCTTGAAACAGCGACCCAGATCATGCTTAAGATTCATCATGATGGTCGGGGGGTCTGCGGCGTTTACTCGAAGGACGTCGCGGCAACGAAGGTTGAGTTGGTGCTGGCCGCCGCGCGGCGCGGGGGGCACCCTTTGCAATGCATTATGGAGGCCGCATGATTGCCCAAGAGTTAGAAGTCAGCCTGCACATGGCCTTTGTCGAGGCTCGGCAGCAGCGTCATGAGTTCATCACCGTCGAACACCTTTTGATGGCGCTGCTGGACAACCCGTCCGCCGCCGAGGTGCTGCGTGCCTGCTCGGCCAACATCGACGATCTGCGAAAGAGCCTGTTCGGCTTCCTCAAGGAAAACACGCCCACCGTGGGCGGCAACCAGGAGGTGGACACGCAGCCCACCTTGGGCTTCCAGAGGGTGATCCAGCGCGCCATCATGCACGTCCAGTCCACCGGAAGCGGCAAGAAGGAGGTGACCGGCGCCAACGTCCTGGTGGCCATCTTTGGCGAGAAAGATTCGCACGCCGTCTACTACCTGCACCAGCAGGGGGTGACGCGGCTCGATGTGGTGAATTTCATCGCCCATGGCATCAAGAAAAGCGATCCTCCCGAGCCGACAAAGTCCAGCGAGGGCCCTCCGGGCACCGAAGGCGACAAGGAAGAAGGCGAAGGCAAAGGCTCGCCGCTGGATCAGTTCACGCAAAACCTCAACCAGCTTGCCAGAGACGGCAAGATCGACCCGTTGATCGGCCGCGAGCTTGAGGTCGAACGCGTTATTCAGATCTT
>JAYSVE010000466.1:0-1704 GCA_043718725.1 Methylibium sp. | reverse complement strand
GCTCAGCGGGGCTGGGCATGCCCTCGGACGCGAATTCGCTGTTGTTGAACAGGCTCTCGGCGCGCAGAAAGATGCCGGTGCGGTTGGTGTGCTCGAAGTCGTAGGTGTGCACCAGCGCTTCGCGCACGCGGATGTCCTGGAACATCGGACGGCGCATGTTGATGGCATAGATCTGCATCAGCTGGCCGTAGCCGGTGACGAAGGACTGCTTGACGATGCGCTTGTCGTCCCACTTCACGCCTTTGTGCTGGCGCACCCACGAGCGCGCGCCGTACTCTTTGAGGATGTCGAACTCACCGGCCTTGAAGGCCTCGCGCGACACCGGCTGGTCGGTGTAGTTGCGGTAGACGATGCGGTCGAAGTTGAAGTGGCCGCGCCGCACCGGCAGGCCGGTGCCGGCGGCAGCGCCGGCCTTGAAGGCCCAGTAGTGGGGGTTGCGCTCAAATTCGATGCGGCGCGGCATGTCGACCTTGGCAATGATGTAGGGGCCGGCTGCGATCGGGTATTCGGTGGTCACCTCGTCGAACTTCTTGCCCGCGCCCCACTTGCGGCTGAAGATCGGCAGCGTGCCGGCCAGGAAGACCTGGTCGCGCGTCTTATCGCGCATCAAGAAGCGCACGGTGCGGTTGTCCACTGCCTCGGCGCTGGCGATGCCGGCCAGCAGGGTGGGGTAGGAGGGCAAGGCGCCCGGGCTGGTCAACATCTTGAAGGTGTGCACGACGTCAGCCGAAGTCACCGCGTCGCCGTTGGAAAAACGCGCCTCGTTGCGGATGCGGAAGCTCACCGACGAGAAGTCCGGCGCCACCAGCATCGCCTCGGCCAGCAGCGCATACATCGTCGACGGTTCATCCGCCGCCAGGTGCGCCAAGCCCTCGAACATGAACATCAGCACGCCGGCCGGCGCGTTGCCGCGCGTCGTGAAGGGGTTGTATTTGTCGAAGCTGGTGCGGCGGTCGGGATTGCGCAGCCGCAGCGTGCCGCCGCGCGGTGCCGTCGGGTTGACGTATTCGAAGTGCGTGTAGTCGGGCCCGTACTTGGGCGGCCCGTAGGCGGCGAAGGCATGCACCCAGCGGCCGGTGTGGTCGCTCCCGCCGCCGCCGTCTGCTGGTGCGGTCCCTGGTGCGGTGCCGGATGCGGTGCCGGATGCGGTGCCGGTTGGGGCTGAGGTGGGTGCGGTCGATGCCGTCGCCGCTGCGGCGGTTTGCAGCGCAGCGGCCCAGGGCGTGGCCGCTAGCAAGGCGGTGAGCCGGCGGCGCGCGCGCCCCACTTCGTCGAGTGCAGTCATGTTGGGAATGTAGCCTCGCTGGGATCATGCCGCCGTCTTGGGCGGCTCCGGAACAAGGCGCCCCTTGGGGTCGCCGCGTTTGGCTGCACGTGCTGGCACCGAAACAAGCGGGATCGTGCGCTGGTGGCGGCGCCGGCCATCCCGTTTGCGACTGCACCTGAAGGCGTTGGGTGACGCACGCCCGTCGCTGGCGCCGACGGGCGGTGAGGGTAAGAACGCACTACTGTCTGGTAGCTTGCGATACGATGCAGAATATTAGCAACACCATCTCGACCTCAATTCCCATTGCAATACTGGCCTCGCCCCATGGCGGCGCCAGTGGCTTCCATGACCCATTCACCCTCCACCCCAGGCAACGTCGCCGGCCGCTCCCGCCCGGCACTCGAAGGCGTGCGCGTGATCGAACTGGGCACCTTCAT
>JAYSVE010000465.1:0-1705 GCA_043718725.1 Methylibium sp. | reverse complement strand
ACATCAATCGATTCTCCCTTCAGGCGGTGATCCTCAAGGCACTGGACACCACGGATGACGCGATCTACGTGGTCGATCGCTCCAGCATGAAATTCATCCACGCGAATGCTGCTGCTTGCCGCAGGCAGCAAAAAACGCGCGAGCAGTTGATCGCCGACGGCCCGACGGTTGTACTGGGGATACCCCGGGCTGAATTGGAGCAGGTCTACGATGCCGTCATCGCGACGGGTCGGCCTGCAGAGCCGTTGGAATTGGTAGTCGCTTTGCCTGACCTCGGGCCGAGGTGGCTGGAACTTCGACGCCACCCGGTGCAGATGGGTGACAAGTGGATGATCGTCACCCTGGTCAGAGACATCACGCAGGCCAAGGACGCGCAAAACCGCATTTCCTACCTCAACCGTGTGCACGCGATGCTCAGCGGCATCAACGCGCTGATCGTGCGGGTGCGCATGCGGGACGAGCTGTTTGATACCGCCTGCCAGATCGCCGCCAGTGCGGGCGGCTTTCCGATGGCCATGATTGCGATGGTGGACCGCAATCTGATGAAGATCGTACCGGTCGCGTCGGTCGGCATGCCTGCGGACATCCTGCAAGGTCTGAAAGCGCGCTATGAGTCCGACGAAGCCAAGCCTTTCGGCCCCGCACAGGGCCAAACCATGGCGGAGAGGGCGGTCAGTGAAAAGCGGGCCATCATCAACAACGATATGCAAGGCGACCCGTCGCCACTTTACGCCAAGCGGCATATCGAAGCGGGCATCCACGCAGTAGCCATGCTGCCGATCACGGTCGGCGACGAGGCCGTAGGCGTGCTGGTGCTCTATGCCCGAGAGGTGGACTTTTTCCATGAGGACGAGTTGAAACTGCTGTCGGAGTTGACCAACGACATCGCCTTCGCTCTGGACCATCTGGGCAAGCAGGAGCAGCTTGACTACCTGGCCTATTACGACGTGCTGACTGGGCTGGCCAACCGCAGGCTGTTTTTGGAGCGGGTTGCCCAGTACACACGCACTGCGGCCAGCGATGGGCATCAAGTTGCGGTGCAACTGATTGACATTGAGCGATTCAAGAACATCAACGACAGCTTGGGACAAAAGGCTGGCGATTCGCTGCTACGGCAAGTCGGGCAGTGGATCACTGATATTGCAGGCGATGTCAATCTGGTCGCCAGAATTGCCGCTGACCGATTTGCCGTGGTGCGGCCCATACTGCACGACGGTGAAAGCATCTCGGCGCTGATCGAATCGAGATTGAGCAAGCTGTCGGGTCACCCATTTCGATCGGACGGTGCCGTGTTGAGAATCTCGGCCAAGGTTGGCGTGGCCATTTTTCCAACCCACGGCGCGGATGCGGATACGCTGTTCAAACACGCTGAAGCAGCCCTGAAAAAGGCCAAATTGAGCGGCGCTCGCTTCTTGCAATACACCCCCAGTATGACTTGCCATGTCGCCACCAAGGTGACACTGGAAAGCCAGTTGCGCCAAGCACTCAACAACGAGGAATTTGTGCTGCACTACCAGCCCAAGCTCAGCTTGAAGACGGGCAAACTCACTGGCGCGGAGGCGCTTATCCGCTGGAACGAACCGGGCGTTGGTCTGATCGCGCCAGGGCATTTCATTCCCGTTCTGGAAGAGACTGGTTTGATACAGGACGTGGGCAGTTGGGCGCTGCGCAAAGTCATCGCCGACTACCTGCGCTGGCGTGCGGC
>JAYSVE010000464.1:0-1706 GCA_043718725.1 Methylibium sp. | reverse complement strand
CGTGCCAGCAGTTCGGTGCGGCCACGCGAGATCTCAAGGTGGAGTTGCGGATGGTGCGTGGCCATGTGCATGAGCAGCGGCGTCATCAGCATGGCGCCCGGTCCCGAGCCAAGGCCGATGCGCAACGAACCCCCCATGCCGCGCGCCAACTGCTGGCCGCTCTCGCGCAAGTCGTCGGCCGCGATGACGAGGTGACGTGCCCTGTCGACGACCTCGCGCCCGAAGGGCGTGACCTCGCTGTGGCGGCCGATGCGGTCGAACAGCGGCTGGCCGAGTTCGGTCTCCAGCGCGCGGATGCTGCGGCTCAAGGCGGGCTGGGTCAGGAACAGGGCGACCGCCGACTTGCTGAACGAGCCGGTCTGCGCCAACGAAATCAGGTGTCTCAATTGCACAAGGGTCATGGCCAGGGTCCGAGGAGATGTGCGTGCAAATCATGCTAATCCAAAGAACAATGCATTGGACTTCGCAACTGCGCGAACCTACATTGACTTTGCTCGAACCGCCCGAACCGTCCTCTCCCCCAGCCGCCCTTCAGGAATTGCCATGACAAAACCCGCTTTCCATCGCTCGCTGGCCTTGATGGCCGGCTTGTTGTTCAGCGCCGGCGCAGCCGTCGCCCAGAGCTACCCGGCCAAGCCGGTCAACTTGATGGTCCCGTATCCGGCGGGCGGCCCCTCGGACGCCATCGCCCGCATCTTCAACAACCCGCTCGGCAAGGAACTGGGGCAGCAGGTGCTGGTGGAAAACCTCGGCGGCGTCAGCGGCGCGCTGGCGGCGCAGAAGGTGCTGGCCGCGCCGGCCGACGGCTACTTCATCTTCCAGGGCTCGCCCAACGAGGTCATCCTGTCGCCGCTGGCCAATGCCGCGGTGAAGCTCAAGACCGAGGACTTCCGCCTGGTGCACCCGGTGGCCGATGCGGTGATGGTCTTCGTGACGCGCAAGGACCTGGCCGTCAACAACGTCGACGAGCTGATCGCGCTGGCGCGCAAGTCGGCCGACAAGCCATTGACCTACGGCAGCGTGGGCATCGGCTCGCTGTACCACCTGATCCTCGAGAGCGTGCAGGCATCCACCGGCGTCAAGCTGGCGCATGTGCCGTACAAGGGCAATGCGCCGCTGCTGCAAGACATAGCCGGCGGCCAGGTCGACTTCGCGGTGCTGGTGTACAGCGCCGCGATGGGCGCGCTGGCCGAGCAGGGGCGTCTGAAGGTGATCGGCCAACTCGGCGCGCAGCGCTCGGAGCTGTTGAAGGACGTGCCGGCCGCGAGCGAGGGCCAGGCGCTGAAAAACTTCTCGTACAAGATCTGGACCGGCTTCATGGTGCCCAAGAGCACGCCCGAGGACGTGGTGGCCCGCCTGCACGCCGCGATCGGCAAGACGCTGCAAGACCCGGCGGTGCGCGCGCAACTGGCAGCGCAAACCCAGCTCGCATCGGCGCCGATGTCGCTGGCCGAGTCGGCGAAGTTTTTCGATACCGAAACCGCGCGCTACCGCGACATTGCCAAGCGGATCAACTTGCAGCCGCAGTGAGCGTGGAGGCGTCGTGACCACCCTGTTGCACGCACTGCAGGCCAGTGCCGGCGAGTTCATCCGCCTGCGCCGCGACATCCACCGCCACCCCGAGCTGGCCTTCGAGGAGCACCGCACCGCCGCGTTGGTGGCCGACAAGCTCGAAGCCTGGGGCTATGCGGTCGACCGCGGCATCG
>JAYSVE010000463.1:0-1709 GCA_043718725.1 Methylibium sp. | reverse complement strand
CGGTTCGAATACGACAGGTAGCCCACCTCGTCGATGAGCAGAAGGTCGGGCGCGGCGTAGTGGCGGATGCGCCGGCGCAGCAGGGAGTCGCTGTCGAGCGCGGCCAGGTCGCCCAGCAACTGCCCGGCGGTAGTGAACAGCACCGTCTTGCCCTCGATCAGCGCCTGGTGGGCGAGGTTGCAGGCCAGCATCGATTTGCCCACGCCGTTCGGGCCGACCAGCACCACGTTGGTGGCGTCCGTCATGAACGACAGCGTCATCAATTCCTGCACGGTGGCGCGGTCGCATTGCTTGGGCCAGTTCCAGTCGAAGTCGGCCAGCGGCTTGAAGCGCCCGATGTGGGCCGAACGCAGGCGTCGCTCCAGGCTGCGCCGGGCACGCTCGGCCTCCTCCCAGGCCAGAAGTTCGCCCGTCCAGGCGATGCGTGCCGGGTCACCCTGCACGGCGTCCCAGTGCGCCAGCAGGCCCATCAGGCGCAGCGCCTGCGCGCGTTCCTTGAACTGGGGCAGATCGGCGGGTGTGCTGGCAGCGGCGGTCATGGTTCGTCCTTGGGGTCGGTGGGGTCGGGGCTGGGTTCGCCGGTTGGTTCGGTACTCGAGCGCAGCGCGTCATAGGCATCGAGGGCGTGGGCCTGCACCGTCACGTCCAGCGAGCGTGCCCGCTCCGACAGCGGGGTGTCGACCGGCGGGGGCGTCTGGCTGTCATGGCGGGCACGTTCCAGCGCCAGGCGCACGGCATTGGGATGCGGCACATCGCGCGCCAGTGCCTCGACGACGGCGGCCTGCATCGGCTTGGCGCCGTAGCGGTCCAGCAGCTTGGACAGCCCGGCCGTGACCGCGCCCAGGTTGTGGCCTCGCTCGGCGGCACGCTGCAGCAGTTGTGTCAACGCCGGCACGGCCTGCGTCAGTCGGTCGGTGGCGCGGTGGGCCCGCGCGCCGCGCTTGTGATCGACCAAGGCCTGCACATGCGCCTCTTGCTCGACCTGCGCCCGGCGGTCCCAGCTGCGCCGGTGGGTGGCCAGCACGGTGGCCCCGTCGAGCACGCGCACGCGGTCGGGGTCGGCCAGCACGGTGAGCGTGCGCCGCACGTGGGTGTGGGGGATGCTGTAGTCGTTGAGATCGAAGCGCACGTAGGGCGTCTTGCCGGCGTGGACCTCCAGGCGTTCGGCCACAGGGTAGTCGTGCTCGGGCAGCTTCATCAAGCTGGGCTGCTCGGCCTGGCTGGCCTGGCGCACCGTCAGCCGGTCGTCCTCGGGCCAGCGCCGATCACAGGCCTCACCCTCGCACCAGACCTGCGCCTGCGCGTTCAGGTCGTCCACGTCGGTGAACGTGCGGGCGGCGAAGAAGTTGTCTCGGATGTAGCGGATCGACCGCTCGACGCGCCCCTTCTCATTGCCGCGTGCCACCGCCACCGGGCGCGGCTCGTAGCGGTGGGCGGCGGCGAAGGCCAGCAGGTCGGCGTTGAAGCGGATGGCAGTACCACCGGCATGGTCCACGCGCTCAAGCACGGCGCTCTTCAAGTTGTCGTACAGCAGCACCCGGGCCACGCCGCCGAAGGCGGCAAACGCCAGCACATGGCCACGCAGGAAGCTGTCCATCCGCGCGTTCAGGCTGAAGCGCAGGAAGATGCGGCGGGAGTAGCTCAGCACCATCACGAAGGCCATCAGCGGGCGCTTGGCACGGCCTATCACCAGGTGGCCGAAGTGACCC
>JAYSVE010000462.1:0-1709 GCA_043718725.1 Methylibium sp. | reverse complement strand
ACATCCACGCGCTGATCCTGGGCCGCGCCCAGACCGGCATCCAGGCGTTCCAGTGATCCTGCTGCCCCACTTAAAAACCCGCTCCGGCGGGTTTTTTTTGGCCAATGCCACCACGTCGCCCTCGCCAAGGCGACGGGATCAGAACTTGTAGCCAACCGCCAAAGTCACCGCCTGCGGGTCGAGCTCCAGGTCTTGCGTCTGGCCCGATGAGAACGTTACGCGGGTTTTCAGGAAGGTCTTGCTGATGTTGCCGTCGACGAACCAGCGGGCATTGATGTTGACCACCAGCCCGAGCTGCAGCGTGACCGCCGGCTTGCTCTTGAGCTTGAACGTCGTCGGCGGGCCGCCAATGTCGCTGAGCGCCGTCAGCTTGCCGGAGCCGGTCTCGTCGGTGAAGTAGGCATAGGTGGCGCCCACCGCGGCGTACGGGCGCAGCATGGAGGCCGGGTTGCCGAAGCGATACTGGACGAACAGGGTCGGCGGCAGCGCCTTGACGCTGCCCAGCACGCCCACCCCGTCGATCGCGCCGGCGCCCGATATCTCGTGCGTGTACGGCAGCCCCAGGTCCAGTTCGAGCGAGAGGCTCTCGGTCAGGCCGTAGCCGATGGCAAACACTGGTTGGGTATCGGCCGATACCGCCGCCTTGCTGCCGGGCAGTGCCGGTGCGCTGACGTCGCCGCTGGTGACCTTGGGCGTGATCTTGCCGACGCCGCCCTTCAGGCTCCATTGACCGGCCCCCTGCGCACAGGCGAGCGGGGCCGCCAACAGGGCCGCCATCAAGGCGGCGGCAATATGCAAACGTGATTTCATGTTTTCTCCGTCGTTGTGCTGTTGTCTCGGGCGCCTTACAGCCAGCCCTTGACGATCATTTGCTGGGCCACGTACTTGGCAATGAGCGTGTTTTCGTACGGCGTCGGCTGCACATCGTCGGCGAACATGAAGTGGCTGACGTCGCCCGCAATCAGGTTGCCGGCGTGGCACACCAACGAGGCGGCGCCGAGGATATTCGGCCCGCATGCCGGCGTCGACGTGTTGCTCAGGCCGTAAGGCGCGGGGTTGATGATCTGGTCGTGGCTGGTACTCCACAGGTCCACGTACAGGATCTTTGCCTGCGCAGCCAGGCCCGCCTTGAGCTGGGCGTTGAAGGCGCCCACCATGGCGTTGATCAGCGCCTGGGTCGATGCATCCTGGGCCTTGGCCACCGGCGCGCCGCCCAGGTCGGGCAGGTTGTTGACCACCGCGTAGTTGGCGCCCTTGCCGACCAGCTCGGTCTTGACGATGGCGGCAAGTTCGGCGCCGTAGCCTCCCATCGCGCTCACCAGCGCCGGCGCCTGGGCCGCCGCGTAGTCGGCGCCGGCCTTGGCCCCGGCCGCCTGGCCGGCAGCATCGCCCGCGCTTTTCGCGGCGCTTTCGGCCTTGACCACCATCGGCCCGAAGATCTCGGGCTGCGCTACCGCGCTGTTGCCTTGCTCGATGGCGGCCGCGCCGACGGCCGCGCCAATGATGGTCGCCGTCGTATTGCCGGGACGCGCCGCTTCAGCTCCCGCCGCAGCGCCGATGGCGGCCGCCGCGGTCTGCGGGTTGGCCGCGCCCGAAGCGAGCAAACCGACCAGCGTGCCGATGAACGTTTGCGCGCCCACCGTGGCGCCTGCGGCCGCGCCGGCGGTTTTGCCGATGGCGCTTGCTTCCTGCTTCATCTGGCCCAGCAG
>JAYSVE010000461.1:0-3980 GCA_043718725.1 Methylibium sp. | reverse complement strand
GCAGCCCACCTTGCGTGAAGCCAGCTCAGCCGCCCGCGAAGCTCTGGTGGCCGCCGCAGTCGAGCAATGGTTGCGGTTCGACAAGGGACAGGGCAAGGAAAGCGCTGAACCGTACAGCGCGTTCATCGGCGAAATGTGGCGAGCCTTCGGCAAGCGGCTGACCGGCAGGGATAACGTGCCATGGTCAGCCGTGGCCATCTCCCAGATGGTCAGGAACGCGGGCAAGACCGTGAGCGGCTACACCAGGTTCCCAGAGTCCATCGGGCACGCCCGATACATGTGGGACTCGATCCGAAAGGCCGAAAGGGGGGATGAGTCGGCCACGTTCTGGGGCATGAGGCTGGCGATGACGCTGCCCCAGGTCGGCGACATCATCGGCAGTTGGCGCGAAAGGCCGTTCAGCTTCGATCAGTATCTGCGCGCAACCCGCAACCCTGAAATGCCCAGCCACACCGACATCGTTGTCGCCGTGGGTCCGAAATTGGTGCTGGCGATCGGAGGCAACATTTCCCAGTCGGTGTATGCCACCGGCTACGAATTGAATGCAGCCGGCTTCCTGACGCCCAACTTTCGGATTCGCAAGTCCGATGGCAAGGTCGTCGGAGAAGCGATCGTCTTGATGACCAACAGGGTCATCGGGTAAGGCAGCCCGGCTGGCGGCGACATGCCGGCCTCGCCGCAGACCGCGCCGGGTGCGTGCGCAGCGCAGGCGCGGCCTGCGCTGAAGCGTCGATCGCGCCTTGGATCAGGCCTGGCGACGCAGCGTCGGCAGGCCTACGCCGCTGGCGTCGAAGCCGCCGTCCACGGCCAGCACCTGGCCGTTCACGTAGCTGGCGGCCGGGCTGCACAAGAAGCCCACCGCGTTGGCAATCTCGTCCGGTGTGCCGTAGCGGTTGAGCGGGATCGAGTCGAAGTAGTCGGAGATGATCGACGTCGTGTGCACCGCCTTGGCCATCTCGGTCTCCACCGGGCCGGGGGCAATGGCGTTCACGCGGATGCCCGCGTTGCCCAGTTCGCAGGCCTGCTGCTTGGTGAGGTGAATGAGCGCGCCCTTGCTGGTGGCGTAGGCCACGCGCAGGGTGCTGGCGCGCAGGCCGGAGATGGAGGCGATATTGACGATGGCGCCGCCGCCCGTGCGCAGCATCACCGGCGCGCAGGCCTGGGTGCACAGGAAGGCGCCGTCGAGGTTGGTGCTCATCACGTACCGCCATTCTTCGAACGACGTCTGGAGGATGGGCTTGAACACCGCCACGCCGGCGTTGTTGACAAGCGCGTCGATGCGGCCGAATCGGTCGACGACGGCCTTGACCGCGGCGTCCACTTGCGCCGGGTTGGACACGTCGGTGTGCGACGCCAGCACGCGCTCGGGGTTGTTCAGCGCGGCGTTCGCGCGAGCCAATGTTTCGCCGTCGATGTCGAGCAGCGCCACGCGGTATCCCTGGGCCAGGAACATCTGCGCGACGGCCAGGCCGATGCCGCGAGCGCCGCCGGTGACGACGGCCACGGGGGTTGTTGAAGAAGTCGAGGTCATCGGGGCTCCAGTTGTTGGAATGGCGAGTGGGCCGATTCCTTGTCAGCGACCCATCAGAACAAAAAATAGCGCTGCGCCATCGGCAGCACCGTCGCAGGCTCGCAGCTCAGCAGCACGCCGTCGGCGCGCACCTGGTAGGTCTGCGGGTCGACTTCCATCACCGGCAGCAGGTGGTTGTGAACCATGTGCCGCTTGTTGATGCCGCGACAGCCTTTGACCGTGCCAATGCGCTTGTGCAGGCCCAGCCGTTCGGGCAGGCCGCCCGCCACCGCGGCCTGGCTCATGAAGGTCAGCGAGCCCTGGTGCAGCGCACCGCCGAAGGCGCCGAACATCGGCCGGTAGTGCACCGGCTGCGGCGTCGGGATCGATGCGTTCGGGTCGCCCATCGCCGCGGCGGCGATGAAGCCGCCCTTCAGGATGAGCGACGGTTTGACGCCGAAAAATGCCGGCCTCCACAGCACCAGGTCGGCCCATTTGCCGATCTCCAGGCTGCCCACCTCGTGGGCGATGCCGTGCGCAAGGGCCGGGTTGATGGTGTATTTGGCGATGTAGCGCTTGGCGCGGGTGTTGTCGTTGCGCTGTGAATCGCCGGCCAGCGTGCCGCGTTGCTGCTTCATCTTGTGCGCCGTCTGCCAGGTGCGCATCACCACCTCGCCGACCCGGCCCATGGCCTGGCTGTCGCTGCTCAGCATGCTGATCGCCCCCAGGTCGTGCAGCACGTCCTCGGCGGCGATCGTCTCGCGCCGGATGCGGCTTTCGGCAAACGCCAGGTCTTCGGCGATGGCCGCGTCGAGGTGGTGGCACACCATCAGCATGTCCACATGTTCGTCCAGCGTGTTCACCGTGTACGGCATCGTCGGGTTGGTCGAGCTGGGCAGGAAGTTGGCCTCGCCCACCACGCGCAGGATGTCGGGCGCGTGGCCACCGCCCGCGCCCTCGGTGTGAAAGGCGCACAGCGTGCGGCCTTTGGTGGCGGCCACGGTGTTCTCGACGAAGCCCGACTCGTTCAGCGTGTCGCTGTGGATGGCCACTTGCACGTCGGTCTCTTCGGCCACCGACAGGCAGCAGTCGATCGCCGCCGGCGTCGTGCCCCAGTCCTCGTGCAGCTTCAGGCCGATGGCGCCGGAGCGCACCTGCTGGCGCAACGCCTCGGGCCGGCTCGCATTGCCCTTGCCCAGGAAACCCAGGTTCATCGTGAACCCGTCGGCCGCTTGCAGCATGCGCGCCAGGTTCTCCGGCCCCGGCGTGCAGGTGGTCGCAAAGGTGCCGGTGGCCGGGCCGGTGCCGCCGCCCAGCATGGTGGTGATGCCGCTCATCAGCGACTCTTCAATCTGCTGCGGGCAAATGAAATGGATGTGGCAGTCGACGCCGCCGGCCGTCACGATCATGCCCTCGGCGGCGATGATCTCGGTGCCCGGGCCGATGACGATGTCCACGCCCGGTTGCACGTCCGGGTTGCCGGCCTTGCCGATCATCGCGATGCGACCGCCGCGCAAGCCGATGTCGGCCTTGACGATGCCCCAGTGGTCCAGAATCAGCGCGTTGGTCAGCACGCAGTCCATCGCATCACCGGCGCCGGGGCCGTTGCCGCGCTGGCTTTGCCCCATGCCGTCGCGAATCGTCTTGCCGCCACCGAACTTCACTTCTTCCCCATAGCCGCCGGCGCGCAGCGTGTAGTCGGCCTCGACCTCGATGATGAGATCGGTGTCGGCCAGGCGAACCCGGTCGCCGGTGGTGGGGCCGAACATTTCGGCGTAGGCGCGGCGCTGGATCGTCGCCATCAGAGGCTCCCTTGCACGAGGCCGCGAAAGCCGTAGACCTGCCGGTCGCCGGCATAGTCGACCAGCTCCACGGTGCGTTGCTGCCCCGGCTCGAAGCGCACCGCCGTGCCCGAGGCAATGTTCAAACGCATGCCACGCGCGGCCGTGCGGTCGAAGTTGAGCGCGCCGTTGGTCTCGGCAAAGTGGTAGTGCGAGCCCACCTGGATGGGCCGGTCGCCGGCGTTCTCGACCGCCAGGGTCAGCGTGCGCCGGCCGGGGTTGAGGGTCAGGTCGGGGCCGTCGGTGAAGAGTTCTCCGGGGGTCATCAATGCATCCTTTTGTGCGGCTCGTCTCTCAGACGATGGGCTGGTGCACGGTCACGAGTTTGGTGCCGTCGGCGAAGGTGGCTTCCACCTGGATGTCGGGGATCATCTCGGCGATGCCGTCCATCACGTCGGCGCGGGTCAGCACGGTCTTGCCGTCGCTCATCAGCGCGGCGACGCTCTTGCCGTCGCGCGCCCCTTCCATGATGGCGGCGCTGATCAGCGCCACCGCTTCAGGGTAGTTGAGCTTCAGGCCGCGCGCCTTGCGGCGCTCGGCCAGCAGCGCCGCGGTGAAGATCAGCAGCTTGTCTTTTTCGCGCGGGGTCAGTTCCATGAGGGTGGGCTCTCGGGGCGAAGGGTCGGTGC